>NZ_JBGONH010000076.1:0-18171 GCF_041439075.1 Vibrio sp. FF145 | reverse complement strand
TACTACCGTTTTTGTTTTAAGTTCCCGCTAATCCGCGATGAACCTAAAAAAAGCCACTCAGGTGAATCACTTGAGTGGCTTTTTAGTGTTCTACGCTATCCGAAACTAAATCGGATTAGGTATTAAGCGAGACCTTGATCTCTTGCCATCTGCTTCGCGATCTTCGGTGCATGCCATAGACATGGCAGCAAGATAAACGAAACAGGAACGGCAGTGATCACAATGAACGACTGCAGAGCTGAGATGCCGCCAGAGCCCATTGAGATAAGCGCGATAGCCACTGCCCCCATAATGACGCCCCAGAATGTTCTAACTGCTGAGTTAGGTTCTGTTGTGCCAGTCATTACTACACTGATGGTGTAGGTCATTGAGTCACCTGTGGTCACGATGAACGTGGTCGTCAGGATAAGGAACAGGATTGCAATCAGAGTCGGGAACGGTAGTTGCGAAGTAATAGCCAGTAGTACAGCTGGAAGGTTGAAACCTTCGAATGCGCTAGATATTACGCCTGGGTTCTCTAATTCAAACGCTAAGCCACTACCACCAACAATGCTGAACCAAAAACAAGTCACAAGCGGTGCAACGATGCTGATAGAAACGATCATTTGGCGAATAGTTCGGCCACGTGAGATACGAGCAATGAAGATCGCCATCATTGGGCCATAACCTAAGAACCAACCCCAGAAGAATACAGTCCAGCCACCTAGCCACGCAGTATCTTGGCGGTATAGCGCCATTGGGATAAAGTTGTCGACCATTTCACCGATGCCTTGTAGGTAACCATCAATGATAAAGCTGGTTGGGCCAACAAGGAGAATGTAAACGATTAGGCACACCGATAAGATGATGTTGTAACGGCTTACCAGTTGGATGCCTTTACTTAGACCACTTAATGCCGACAGCGTATACATTGCAATAGCGAATAGAATAACGACGCTTTGGGTAGCAAAGCTGTCAGAAATTCCAAACAGCTCGCTCAACGCGTAGCTGATCTGTAGGCCAAGGAAGCCGATAGGGCCGATTGTACCTGCGGCTACTGCCACAATGCTGCACGCATCAACGACGTTACCAATCCAACTGTTGATTGCCTTGTCGCCCAGTACTGGGTAAAGCAGGGTGCGTGGCTTAAGAGGAAGGCCTTTTTCGTAGTGCAAGTACATAAGCACAATCGAAGAGAGACCACCTAAGATAGCCCATGCAAGGAAACCCCAGTGCATGAAAGATTGTGATAGTGCATTGAATGCCATCGCTTGAGGGTCTGCATTGCCATACAGCGGTGGAGCTGAAACAAAGTGAGCAATTGGCTCTGCAGCTGCCCAGAACACGCCACCACCCGCAAGGAGTGTACATAGGACGATAGACATCCATTTAAACGTGGTCATTTCTGGTAGGGCAAGCTTCCCTAAACGAACATGGCCTGTGCGACTTAGTGCAAGCACTAAACCGATAATGAAATTGAGTAGTAGTAGGACTTGCCAGAAAGCACCGAACCATTTAGTTGAGTAACTAAAGCCGATGTTGACAAGTTCGGACAATACGGAGGTGTTGGTGAAAGCAAGGATGACAAAGAGGGTCAGGAAACTGCCACTCAGCCAAAAGACTGGGTTTCCGAGTTCCAGTTTTTCACCCAAAGATTGAGCTCTATTGAAATCGATAGAAGTAGATTCTGCGTTGATGTTTTCGTTGGCGACTTGCGTCAAGTTGGACATTATTTCTTCGCTATATTTGGCTCTTTCAAGCCTATGTATTTCTCCCACATTCGGATAAAAATGTGAGGCTCGTCAAAAAAGCCGCTGATACTAACATATTTGTAATCAAAAAGTGGGCGATTTCATAAAATAATCCCAAATCGCCAATAAATCCCTACTTTTTGGTTAGTTTTGATACGAATTTTTCTCAAACTCAAATCACATTTCTGACTCTTGAGACATTATTTTTTTAGCTTTCCGAAATAAATTAATTTTAGTTGTTGGTGCAAAATAAGTGTCGAATCATTGCATGCTATAAACAAATTAATGCGAGTCATTTTATAAATAGTAAATATTTTAGGTGTTTAATTGGCAAAAAAAGTGTCATTTACTTTAAATATCTTAAAACAACAACTTAAGGGACTGCTAACATGCACCTAAATCAAGGAAGAGTGGCCAAAAAGGTTTTTACACTCAGTACTCTCACTGCGTCATGCTTAATGGCTTTCAATAGCTATGCGGCTGTGGATTGCTCAACGTTAGAAGCGTGGGATCCTGCCACGGTTTACACAGGCGGCGATCAAGTTTCACATGACAGCAGCGCGTACTCAGCAAATTACTGGAATCAGAACAACAACCCAAGTCAATTTGAAGGTGACTACGCACAGTGGAAAAAGCTAGATGTGTGTAGCGGCAATGGAGGTGGAGGTACACCAAATGAAGCACCAACGGCTTCGTTAACGACTCCATCTGCCTCTGACATGTTCACTGAAGGCGATAACGTGGTGTTGAGTGCAACGGCGCTAGATTCCGACGGCAGTGTTACTTCGGTTGAATTCTTCATTGATGGAACTTCAGTCGCGGTTGTTACAGCAGCACCTTTCGAAGCGGTTTGGGCTGCAACGTCTGGTAGCCATCAGGTTTCGGTTGTTGCTACAGACAATCAAGGCGCGGCTAGCTTAGCAAGCGCGGTCTCTATTTCTGTCGATTCAGTTACACCTGGAAATGAAGCGCCGACAGTATCGGTTGCGCTTTCTGCATCTTCGGTTGATGTTGGTGGTGTGGTAACGCTTACCGCAACGGCAACAGACAGCGATGGTACGGTTGATAAGGTCGATTTTTATGTGGCAGGTTCTTTAGTCGGAACGGCTGCGACAAGCCCATACACGCTTAACTACACAACCACTCAAGCCGGTTCTTTAGCGGTTTACGCAAAAGCGACTGACAATCAAGGCGCAACGACAGATTCAGCGCTGGCTTCTTTGACGGTGAATGGCGTACCAACGGTGAGCACTTGTCGACCTGATGGCTTGTATCAAACTCAAGGTGTCGATGTTCCTTATTGTACGATTTACGATGATGAAGGCCGTGAGAAAATGGGCGCGGATCACCCACGTCGTGTCATTGGTTACTTCACCAGCTGGCGTGCAGGGGATGACCCACAAGCTGCTTACCTAGTAAATGACATTCCTTGGGAACAACTCACACACATTAACTACGCTTTCGTGAGCATCGGCTCAGATGGCAAAGTAAACGTGGGTGATGTGAACGATCCGAACAACGCAGCGGTTGGTAAAGAGTGGCCGGG
Organism: Vibrio sp. FF145; assembly: GCF_041439075.1. Classification (NCBI taxonomy): domain Bacteria; kingdom Pseudomonadati; phylum Pseudomonadota; class Gammaproteobacteria; order Vibrionales; family Vibrionaceae; genus Vibrio; species Vibrio sp. FF145. Next base: position 14,895 of record NZ_JBGONH010000076.1, on the reverse strand, counting down.
CGTGGAAGTTGACCCAGCATTAGGCTTCAAAGGTCACTTCGGTGCATTAGCGACAGCGAAGAAAAAACACGATGTTAAGACTTTAATCTCAATCGGTGGTTGGGCGGAGACCGGTGGCCACTTCGCCACTGATGGTAGCCGAGTGGCTGATGGTGGTTTCTATACCATGACGACCAATGCTGACGGTTCTATTAACCATCAAGGTATCGAAACATTCGCAACTTCAGCGGTTGAAATGCTTCGTAAATACCAGTTCGATGGTCTAGATATCGATTACGAATACCCGACGTCAATGGCGGGCGCAGGTAATCCGTACGATAAAGACTTTATGGAACCACGTCGTCAATACCTATGGGCTTCTTACCAAGTGTTGATGAAAGTGTTGCGTGAGAAGCTTGATGCAGCCTCTGCGCAAGATGGCAATCACTACATGTTAACGATCGCGGCGCCTTCTTCGGGTTACCTACTGCGTGGTATGGAAACATTCGATGTAACCAAGTATCTCGATTACGTAAATATCATGTCTTATGACCTTCACGGTGCGTGGAACGATCACGTAGGCCATAACGCTGCGTTGTTTGATACAGGTAAAGATTCAGAGTTAGCACAGTGGAACGTATACGGCACAGCGGCTTACGGCGGTATCGGTTACCTGAATACGGATTGGGCCTACCACTACTTCCGTGGTTCTATGCCAGCAGGTCGTATTAACATCGGTGTGCCTTACTACACACGTGGTTGGCAAGGCGTAACGGGTGGTGAGAATGGTCTTTGGGGCCGAGCAGCACTGCCAAACCAAGCTGAATGTTCAGCAGGTACTGGTGAAGGCGAGAAGAACAACTGTGGCCATGGCGCAATTGGTATCGATAACATGTGGCACGATACTGATCCGAAAGGCAACGAAATGGGTGCAGGTTCAAACCCAATGTGGCATGCGAAGAACTTAGAGAAAGGCATTTGGGGTTCTTATGCAGCAGCTTACAAGCTTGATCCTGTTAACGATCCTTCAGATGTTCTAATGGGGACTTACACGCGTAACTATGACAGCGTGGCTGTTGCTCCTTGGTTGTGGAACGCAGAGAAGGGCGTATTCCTTTCAACGGAAGATAAAGATTCTATCGATGTGAAAGCCGATTACGTTATCGACAAAGAAATCGGTGGCATCATGTTCTGGGAACTAGCAGGGGATTACAACTGTTACGTACTCGATGCGAACGGTAACCGAACTTCAATCGATACAACCGAACAGGCGTGTAATAGCGGAAACGGTGAGTTCCACATGGGTAACACTATGACGAAAGCTATCTACGATAAGTTTAAGTCAGCTACTCCATATGGAAACAAGGTTGCAACGGGTGCTATCCCAACGGAAGCATTAGATATTACTGTCTCTGTAGGTGGCTTCAAAGTCGGTGACCAAAACTATCCAATTAACCCTAAGATCACGTTTACAAACAATACAGGTCAAGCGCTTCCTGGTGGTACTGAGTTCCAGTTCGATATCCCAGTGTCTGCACCTGATAACGCAAAAGATCAATCGGGCGGTGGTTTGTCTGTGATTGCTTCTGGTCACACTCGTGCCAATAATATTGGTGGTCTAGATGGTCCGATGCACAGAGTAGCGTTTACGTTACCTGCATGGAAAGAGCTCCCTGCTGGTGGTGTGTATGAACTCGATATGGTTTATTACTTGCCAATTTCTGGCCCTGCAAACTATACAGTGAATGTGAATAGTGTCGATTATGCATTTAGCTTTGAGCAGCCGGATCTACCACTGGGTGATATCAGTACTGGTGGCGGTAATCCTGGTGATGGCGGTACCAACCCAGGTACATGCGATACTGCGGGTTTAGCTGTATATCCCGACTTACCTCAGAAAGATTGGGCGGGTAACCCAAGCCACGCAAACACGGGCGACCAAGTGGTTCATAACGGTAGTGTTTACCAAGCAAACTGGTGGACAAGTGCCGAGCCGGGTAGTGACGGCAGTTGGACCAAAGTGTGCTCTTAATTTAATGCTAAGCAATGTATTTATAGACAATAGAGCGTAGTAATAGGTAATAAATGCGAATGCTTTTAAGTCGATTTATCAGGGCTTTAGTATAAATTAAGTTATCAATTTAAACGTAAAATCAAAACGCCGAACTGAATCCAGTTCGGCGTTTTTGCTATAAGTCACAGATTGCACATGAAGAGCGCCATTAATATCGACTATCGTTCAGTAAAATAGATAAATATGATATAAAACAATCTACTTATAAAAACAATAGCGTTACCTAAAATTTAAAAGCTATGAGGTAATTTTGAAAGTAAGACGTAAGTATATCCTCAACTTTTCCATCGTGTTGGCCCTCGTATCTTTGGTCCTCTCTGCTATTCAATTTAACCGAACCAAAGAATCACTTTTAGAGTCTAATCAATTCTTCTTCCGTACTATTGTAAACGCAAGCTACGACATCGTAGATACTACCGTTAACGAAGCTATTAAAACCTATCTCAAAGGTGTGACTGATACTGTCGCTTCTCACACACTAGGTGTCACTCCAGAACAAGAAGTTAAAGAAGTCATCCGAATTGCTAACGAATTGGTGATTGGAGAGTCAGGTTATATCTATTTGATGTCACCACAAGGTGTCCACCTGTATCATCCGTTTTTACAAGGGCAAAATCGCGCGCATTTAACCCATATTCAAACGCAACTGACCTCAAAGTCTGGAATGACTCAGTATTCTCATGCTAATCCACATGAAGTCGGCAAGCGTGCGAAGGTCGCGTATTCAGTGAGGCTACCGAGTGGTAATACATTGGTGGCGACCACTTATAAAGATGAACTCATGTACTTGGTCGATCTCGAAGCGCTTAAAGATAAACTAAGAAAGTATTCATATGGCGATAGTGGTTATGTATATATTGTTGATTTGCAAGGCGAGCTAGTCCTCCGACCCAATTTTGAACACGAACACTTGAAAGCCTTAATTGGTTATTCATCAGAGTTGCTCATCGATAAGGTCGTTGCTGAGCCTGAAGGGCATTTTAGTTACTCAATTTCAGATGACAACGGTACGACAAACAAAAACATTTTCTATAAGTTCTACCCATATCTGAATTGGATCATTTCTGCTGGAGTTTTGGAGCAAGAGCTCAATAAGAACCACAGTTTATTGCTAGTTAGTTTGATGACCTTGGTTATAAGTTTGCTTAGCAGCATCGCCGTTTTGGTGCTTTACCTGCGGCACCGTCATTTAAAGATCTTAGATGTAGCTAGCTTAGATTATCTTACGGGGTTGAGTAATCGGCGGGACTTTATTTCTCAGGTTAAGATGAGAATTTTAGAGTGTTCGCCTTATCCGTTAAAAGGTGTTGGTATCATTCTTCTAGATATTGACCATTTTAAATCGGTAAACGATCTACACGGGCATAATGAAGGCGATAGAGTGATCTGTGCCGTTGCAAAAGTATTGAAGCAATTTGCAAATGAAAATCGTCTAATTGCTCGCTATGGCGGTGAGGAATTTATCTTTGTGACTTTTGATTGCAATGAATATCAATTGTACGAGTTGTCGGAAGAGCTTAGGCGTAGCGTCGAAAAAATTGAGGGGTTAGTGTTACCTGTAACGGTCAGTGTTGGGTGTCGCTATGCAAATGCACTGTTCCACATAGAAGGCACGATAGACCAAGCTGACAAAGCACTTTATCAAGCGAAAAAGAATGGACGCAATAACACACAGGTATACAGAGAGAGTCAATATCGTATTGTCTGTCATTGAAGTTTTCTAAAACTGATAAGCATGAAAAAGCCCAAATAGAACGTTCTATTTGGGCTTTTTTAGAATTGTTTGAAAGTGCTAGCCGTTAATCTAAGCTTTTGCTGCTTTCATCGCTTCATTTTTTTTTTCCTTTTGCATTTTTGCAAGGAAGTAGATGTTCACACAAGCGATGAAACCGTTGGTTGCAACCACTGGCCATGCATCAATCATAACGCCGTATGCTGTGAATAGAGTACAGCCAACAAAGTTAAGGACACGCAGACGCACGATATCTTTCATTGTTAATGAAATTGCGACCATAATAGATGCCGCGTAACCTAAAATTTCAACCATATTGAATTCCATTGTGTGACCCTCTTAAATTTGCCGATGCTTTATCGGTACCAATTCTTCTCTTCATGAGATGATTGAGGAAGCTCCGTGCCCCGAATGGTTTGGTTATGTTTAACTAAGTTTACTATACCGAGTCTATTTCTGTGGTTAAACCCCCAAAATGAGTAGAAGTGAAGGTTAGCGATTACGCAAACGTTTAATGATCTTTCTATTAATATAATTACTGTTTATGTTGAAGGTCAAATTGATAATTATTCTTGTATAGGAAAGGAAGCCGCGAATGATAAAACGATTCATATGTGCAACAAAAGGCGTAAATAAAGTCGCGTTGTTGGCTTTGATAGCGATTGGACTGACAGCGTGTACAACCAATGAAACGACTCCAACTCACAATTATGGCGTGGTGACCAGTGGTGACTTTGATTTCATGAAGCATGGGGTAGTCACGTACTCATGGCATCCCGAATCAGAGCAAGTGTACCTTTCTGAAAAATATGACAAGACGGTCGTCACTGATCTTGTACGCGAAGCGATTAAAGAACAACTTTCATTGAAAGGTTATCAGTTGAAATCCGGGGCTGGTGATGTCGTAGTGGGTTTTGGATTAGCTGAAAAGTCTGAACTGAACGATGAATCGATCTTTGATGCGATTCAGCTATCTACAGGTGTGCCATTTTATAGTGATGATGGAAAGGTAAGCGAGAAAGGATCTTTGTATATTGCTTTTTTTGTTCCTAATTCGGAAGTTATACAGTGGCAAGCACTGGCGCAGTCTGGTATCCAACCTGATTTAGAGCCGAGCGAAAGCAAACAGCGGGTTATGGGCTTTGTTGAAATGTTATTTAGACGTATGCCCGAGAGGTAAAGCGAAGTGTTGAATGTATTCATTGAGTCAATCGTTCTTGTGTAAAAAACGGACAGGTCGCAGATTATACTTTTTTATTTGTAACGAACCGTACAAATACGTAAAGCAACGTAAAGTTCGCGCTTCTTTTGCTAGCATTTGTCTATACTGAACAAAACGTTAACTTAGGTTTGATTCAATGAAACGGTTCTCAAAATACTCTCTCCCTCTATTAAGTATGTTCATTGTAAGTAACGCAGCGATCGTAGCAAATACTGCTGTCGCGGCACCTTCTATAGTACCAAGCCCACCTAGCCTAGGCGCAAAAGGGTATGTGTTAATTGATTTTAACTCTGGTGATGTGCTGGTAGAAAAAAACGCACACACTAAGTTGAACCCAGCGAGTTTAACCAAGCTTATGACCAGTTATGTGGCTGGACAAGAGATGAAACGAGGTAACATCTCTGCGGATGATCAGGTGCGAATTAGCGAAAACGCATGGGCGAAAAACTTCCCTGATTCTTCAAAAATGTTCATCGAAGTGAACACTGATGTCGCGATGATGGATCTTTACCGTGGCTTGATTATTCAATCAGGGAACGATGCGAGTGTTGCGATTGCAGAACATGTTGCTGGCTCACAAGATGCATTTGTTGACTTGATGAACTCTTGGGCAGCTTCGCTAAAACTGGAAAATACCCATTTTGCGAATGCACATGGTTTAGATGCGGACGATCTCTATTCAACGCCTTATGATATCGCTCTATTAGGCCGTGCGATTATTCGCGATTTACCGGATGTGTATGGTTTATACAGCGAACGCTCGTTTAGCTACAACAAAATTACACAACACAACCGCAATGGCTTATTACGTGATAGAAGCTTGACGGTCGATGGCATGAAAACAGGCTACACCTCTGGTGCCGGCTACAGTTTAGCGAGTTCGGCGACACAAGGTGAGATGAGACTTATTGCGGTTGTGATGGGCGCATCAAGCGTTAAGAGTCGTGAGTCAGACAGCAAACAATTGTTGAGCTATGGTTTTCGTTTCTTCGATACGCTAAACCCTCATCAAGGCGGTGACCAAGTCGCTGAAGAGAAGGTGTGGTTTGGTGCTCAAGATACGTTGAAGCTAGGCGTTGCAGAAGATACGTTTATTACGCTGCCTAAGTCAGACAGCAAAAAGTTAACGGCATCGATTGAACTAATATCTGAACTGAAAGCCCCGATTTCAGAAGGCCAAACCTTAGGCGTTGTTCATTACACCGTTGATGGTGAAGATGTTCAAACTCAACCTTTGATCGCGTTGGAAGCGGTAGAGCAGGCTGGCTTGTTCAAACGCTTGATGGACTACGTAAAGCTATTTTTCGCTAGTCTGTTCTAAATCGAGGCTAGTCTGTTGTAAAGCGAGATAGTGGCGACAAGTCGCGATGGAAAACCATAAATAGTATGGGCGTTGTGAGTAAATCACAGCGCCTATTTTTATTTCTACATCAATCAAAACACTGCGCCGCACTATCTTTATTAGCCGTAGCGGTCGGTTTCGATTACTATACGCAAAATTTAGCAGCGTAGTCACTTATGACGATTGAGATAAAGAACGTAACCGAACCCGAAGTAACATGTGCTAATTGTCAGGCATGCTGTTGCCGTTTAGAGGTTATGATCATCACAGATACAGGCGTACCTGAAGAGCATATCGCTTATGATGAATGGGGCGGCGAAACGATGTTGCGACTCGACGACGGTTGGTGTTCTGCTGTAGATAGAGAAACACTGATGTGTACTATTTACGAAAACCGACCTTGGATCTGTCGTGAATTCGAAATGGCCTCTTTTGAATGTGTTGATCAGCGCAAGGATGTAATGGGTTAAGACTTTATCTTAGCTATCGATGTTAGTTGAGCTCTAACTGTCCTTAGAGCTTTAACTATTCCTTGCGCTCAAATACTTCGCAAGAAAATCGATAAACACTCGGATTCTTTGGGGCAAATAATCGCTCGCATGATACACCACGTACATTGGTAGCTGGTTATTACTCCAATCTTCCAATAACCTTTTTAGTTCTCCTTTCTCAACATACTCTTTGCCCATCCAATCCGGTAAAGCAACAATACCTAAACCTTGTCGAGCCATTTTAAGTAGCATATCTGGGCTATCTGAAGTGAATATTTGATTTACTTTAATGGTATTAGTTTTGTCGCTCTTGTCGGTAAAACGCCATTCATTCGCAGGGCTCATCAGGGAGTAGGTTAAGCATTGGTGTTCGCTCAAATCTTGTGGATACAGAGGAATCCCTTGTTTTTCTAGATAATCTGGTGATGCGAAGTAGTGAACTTTGTTGTTAAACAAGAAGCGTGCTTTTAGCCCTGAGTCTTTGAGTTGTGACGCGCGGATGGCAACATCAATATTGTGTTCATTAAGGTTGACGATGCGGTCATCGATGCTGAGGTTAATGCGGATACCTGGGTGCTGTTCAATGAAAGCTTGAAGCGGCTCACTGAGTAACATCGATGAAAAAGCACTTGGCGCAGATATCTTAAGCTCACCTTCCACGGATTCTGTTTCACGCTTGAGCCTACTTTCTATGGTAGACATCTCTTCGAGTAAACGGGAGCAATAAGTCAGGTAGTCTTTGCCTGCATGGGTTAGGGATATTTTGCGACTGTTTCGCTGAAACAGCGTCATTCCTAAATCACTTTCTAACCACGCAATCTTTTTACTTACGGCACTTTGTGTCACGTCGAGTTTATTGGCAGTAGCAGTAAAACTGTTCAGCTGCGCAGTTTCCACGAAGATACGAATACACTCAATTTTATCCATTCTAGTTGTCCTATATCTTGTACCTAAACCCAATCATTCCAAATTGGAATCCTAACTATCATAAAACTAGCATTTATCGTTCTATTTATGAATGGTTAAATGATTCCACTACGTTAATGATTCTTAAGAAAGGTGGCAACATGAGTACAGTAGTGAGTGTATTACTAGTGGTGTTCTTTTTATTGGCGAGTTCAATCAAGACAATTGCTTGGCAAAAGAAAGTGTTTGAAATCCAGCTTGGCTTTTTTAAAAGCTATGGATTAAATCGCGTCATCATGTTTCTAGTTGGTATGGTTGAGTTTACTGGAGCTGTATTGTTGCTCTGTGCTTTGGTTGGTTTAGCACCTGAACATACGCAACTGATGGGAGGTTTGATATTAGCGAGTACTTCACTAGGGGCGATTTACTTTCATTTGAGATTCGATACGTGGAAGGATGGTATTCCCGCGATGGTTACTCTGTTGGGTTCTGGCTTCTTGGTCATCGCATCGTACTAAGTTTATTCGACATGTAGCGATAGCTATGAGAGGCAAAGGAAATAAGAGTAGGGCACGAAGCCCTACCAAATGGAAACGGTTTAGAACTCAGAAGGCACTTCAAACTCGAGCCATTCACCGGTTGTTGGGTGAATCAGTTTTAAGTAGCCAGCGTGAAGGTGTAAACGCTCACGTTTGTATCCGTATAAGTCGTCACCACGAATCGGTACACCAAGGCCTGACGGGTGAGCACAGTGTACGCGCAGCTGGTGGGTTCGTCCTGTTTTAGGGTACAAGTGAACCTTGGTTTTGCCATTGTTGGTGCTGACCGCTTCCCAATGAGTTTCAGCATTACGTCCATGTTCATGGCAAACCAATTGTCTTGGTCTGTCTGTTATGTCGCCGCGCAAGGGCAAGCTGATATCGCCAGATTTGCCGTCGATTTCACCATCTAACAGAGCTGTATATCGTTTCTCTACGGTTCTATCAATGAACTGCTTCTGGATGTGTTTATTGGACTCTGCGGTCAGCGCCAAGATCAATAAGCCTGACGTCGACATGTCCAATCGATGGATAATCAAAGGGCCTGTTGCATCGGGATAACGCGCTTTAATACGGGTATAAACAGAGTCTTCGATAAACTTACCAGGAACCGACAAGAACTCCTCGGGTTTATTCACCACCACGATCTCGTCATCTTCATAGACAATATCAAACGACTTACCAACCGCAGGGTTCACGATAAGCGGGTTCTCTTCTAATTCGATGCCGTTTAGCTGGTGGTCGAGGATCTCGAAGCTTTTACTTTGGCAAACCGGGTACAGGTTTGCGTGCTGGCGAATGACAGCCGTTGGAGGCAATCCCCACCAAAACTCAGACAATGCTAATGGCTGAAAGCCGTGTTCAAAAGCAAAATTAAGCAGCTTAGGTAGGCAGCAGTCGCCAGAGCCTTCAAGAGCGTCTTTGCCATCTAACAATTCAAGCAGGTTCTTTGATTCGAGAGCTTGGTTGTTAAAGCGATAATGAGACAACCGTTGCGCTTCTAATTCGGCTGAGATCGCTTGGTACTCTTGCTTGCGGCTCGTGAGTTCGCTTTCGATAGCATCAACTTGCGACTGGCGTTCTGCGATCTTTTGTTTCCACTCGATTCTAAGTGCTTTTAAGTCGCGTTTCTCTTGGCTGCTTTGATTGCCCAGTTGTTTGAGCAAATTCGCTGCTGACTCTAGATTCCCCAATGCCTTTTCTTGATTGGCTTGTTCTCTGAGTTCGTTACGCTGAGATTTGTTTGCTGCCATGGCTAATTGAAAGGCTTCGATAGCTTGTGCTGATTCGATTTTTAACTCTTCAAATTCAGCCAATAATGCGTCTAGGTTGTGCGACTGTTGTAGTTTTTCAATGTCATCCGCTAGTTGCGATTGGCGAGCAAGGTTTGCACTGTTGTGAGATTGAAACTGTTCTGAATCGAAGGCTGATGGAACAAAGTTAATGTTGTTTAACTGAGAGGCCAAAGACGGATATAACTGCAAACCTGAAAACGCAGAAAGGTAACCTAGCTCTTGTGTAGTTGGGTTCTGAACAAGAAGCACGGCGTAGAGGTTGCCTTGCGATGTTTCATTCACACCGCAGTCGAGTAACGACTGCTGAAGTTGCTGCATGGCAAACTCACACGTTGGATGTGGTGTGTAGTAGTACGGAAACGTAAAACGAGTCGGTAGCGGTAAGTCTACATTCGTATTGTCGTTTTTTAGGTGCAGTGGTGTGTATTGAGCAAGGTTTGCTGACATGAAGATCAAACTCTATGGCTGTTCAGTTAGAGTTCGGTATTGTTGTCGAAATGAAGGTAAATGAGAAGCCAAAGCGAAAGATAAATCGGCTTTGGCTTCATTTAGTTGCTTGTGCTTATCCGAAGCGCGTCCGAGCTTGATTGAAACTCGATCAGTTCGAGTGTTCTAGCTCTAGTTGCTCGGCTTTTTGGTAAGCAGGGTGGCTCGTTAAAAGATCACCGTATTTAGCAATGTTAGGGTAGAGCGCAGTGGCACCGAAGTTACCCACGATTTCTACGATGAACGACATCATGAAATCGGCACCCGTCAGAGTATCAGCAACAAGGTAAGTTTTACCTTCAAGCGCTTCGTTGACAAAGGTTAGGATCTTTTGGTTTTCATCATCAGCGTAGCCGCCAAGGAAATTAGTCTCGCAACCGTCTTTCATCACAAAGATTTTAAGTAGCATTGGCAGAATACCAGAGCTTTCAGCGAAGTGAAGCCACTGTGAGTATTCCACGTAGTCAGCGGTGCCGCGCACTGGTGCGAACTTACCTTGACCGTATTTGTCGATTAGGTACTCGGTGATAGCACCAGATTCGCTGATCACGACGCCATCGTCTTCAATAACCGGAGATTTACCAAGAGGATGAACGGCCTTCAATTCTGGTGGTGCTAGAAACGTTACACTGTCTCGTTGGTATGGTTTGATTTGATAATCAACACCAAGCTCTTCCAGTAGCCAGATGATTCGTTTTGAGCGAGATTTGTTTAGGTGATGCAAAGTAATCATGATTTTACCTAGTTAACTGGTTCAGTTTTTGAATTTATTTAGCTTCGTTTGTTTTGATAACAAGCTTACCGAAGTTTTGGCCTTCCAATAGACCCATGAATGCTTGTGGCGCCTCGTCTAGGCCTTCAACTAGGTGCTCACGGTAATGCATCTTGCCTTGAGACAACCATTCTGTCATTTGAACAGCAAACTCATTGTAACGGTGTGCGTAATCATCAAAGATAATGAAACCTTGCATCTTAATACGCTTGACCAAAAGAGTGCCCATAAGGCTAGACATGCGATCTGGGCCTTCAGGAAGTGATGTCGCATTGTATTGTGAAATAAGGCCACAAACAGGAATGCGAGCACCAGTGTTAAGCAACGGCATTACCGCATCGAACACCTTGCCGCCAACGTTTTCAAAATAAACGTCGATGCCGTTGCTACATGCTTTAGCCAGTTGCTCCGCGAAGTCGTCGGCTTTGTGGTCGATACATTCATCAAAACCAAGCACTTCTTTCGCGTACTGACATTTCTCTTGACCACCAGCAACGCCAATGACACGACAGCCTTTTAATTTTCCGATTTGGCCAACGGTTGCGCCTACTGCACCTGTTGCAGCCGCAACGACTAGAGTGTCGCCTTCTTTAGGTTGGCCGATATCAAGTAAGCCCATGTACGCAGTAAAGCCTGGCATACCCATGATGCCTAGTGCGTAAGAAGGGTGTGTTGGCTCTTTACCTAGTTTGATTAGGCCTTCACCATCAGACACACCAAGATCTTGCCAACCGGTGTAAGCCAGTACCCATTCGCCAACTTCAAAATCGCTATTGTTTGACTCTTCAACCTGACACACGGTTGCACCGACCATCACTTCATCAATCGCAACAGGGTCTGCGTAAGATTTAGCATCGCTCATTCGGCCACGCATGTACGGGTCTAGAGAAAGGTAAACTGAGCGAAGTAACATCTCGCCGTCTTTAATTGTTGGTGCGGCTACTGTCTCCAAACGGAAGTTATCTTGAGTCGGTGCGCCTACTGGGCGAGAAGCCAATACGATGCGGCGGTTGTCTTGTTGAGTCATTGGGTATCCTTAATTTTATATTATGTTTATTTAGAATTAGACCAGTCGTCTAGTCTTGTTGTCTAAAAATCCCGCCGTCATCAAATGATAAGAGGGCGGGTTATCTGTCGTTAGTAAAGACTAAACACAGTACGTGGTTAGTTTTTACCTTTTAAAATCTGTTGGGTTAGGTTTAAAGCTGATTCTAAGCTACGTGAACTCTGGCTTAGTTTGCTTAATAAGCTTGCGCCTAACCACATAGAATATAGATTTTGAGCGGTTTCTTGGCTCTCTTCAACCTTTATCGAGCCATCATCAATACCACCGACAATGCACTGCTCGATGGTATGCGTCACTTTCTCAGCACCTTTCAATAGCGCTTGGCGCATAGGGTCAGAAAGATCAGAAACTTCGGCGCTGAGCTTAACGACTAAGCATTTATGAGCGTTACAAGTACCGTTTTCAATCTGTGACCATCGAGTGAAATAACTGATAATTCTCTGGTAATGGTTGCCTTCACCATGAACCAAAATAGTTTCAACTCTGCTGATGTAGGTCTCAAAATAGTGCTGGATCAGAGCCTCGCCAAATTGCTCTTTAGATTTAAAGTAGTGGTAAAACGATCCTTTTGGAACATCCGCTTCTTTAAGCAATTGCGATAAGCCAACGCCGTTAAAGCCGTTGTTCACTATTAATTGGTAGCCAACATCTAAAACATGCAGGCGTGTGTCGTTCGTTTTATCGTTCATGGGCTTACTATAAGTTAAATTAGACCAGTCGTCTAGTCTTCGGCTTTTTGAGGTATATTCCGTCGTTACAAAAGTGGCTTCAAATATTCAATTATTCAATTATTCAAACGTTCACATATAAAAAAGCCCCAACATAGCTCGTATGTTAGGGCTTAAATCAGTCTCTTCAATTATTTGATAGAGATTAACTCAACATCAAAAATCAAAGTTGCTGATGGTGGGATAGGGCCTGAACCACCTTTACCGTAAGCCAATTGGCTTGGGATAAACAGGCGAACTTTTTGGCCTTCGACCATGTAAGTCAAACCTTCTTGCCAGCCTTTTATCACTTGTTTAAGAGCAAATGAGATTGGCTCACCACGATCAACAGAGCTGTCGAGAACAGTGCCGTCGATAAGTGTACCGTGGTAATGAACCGTTACTTTGCTGTTCTTAGTTGGGTGCTCTGTACCAGTACCTTCTTCAAGAACTAGGTATTGAAGACCACTTTCAGTCGTAACAACCCCTTCTCTAGCGCCGTTTTCGATAAGGAATTGTTGGCCTTGTTCGATATTTTCTTCGCCAGATTTATGGTTCATCCAAGTGCGGTAGATCATGAAGCCAGCCAAAATAAAGACAATGACCGGGATGATAAATTTAGACATAGTAAAACCTATTTATTGTTGATTTTTTATAGAGAAAAGCCGTTAAGGCTGAGTCAAAAGGTAGTTGATCGTTTTTGCGATACCTTGAACATCTTGGTGACCTGCTGTCAGTACTTGGTATTTACCGTTGATGATAAATGTTGGTACTGAGTTGATTTGACCTTTAACCGAGATCTCTTCAGCTTTCTTTACGTAGTCAAATAGAGCAACTTGCTGTTCTTTGTTCAGTTGGTATGGGCTAACCAGACCGCGAGAAGTGAAAGCAGTCTCCAGAGCTTGTTGACGTTGTTCTGGCGTTGCATCTGCACCCATTTGAACGGCAGCAAATAGGTCGTCCATGAACGCGTGGTCAGGGGTCGCGTCAAGTTGCATCACTGCCGTGTAGTAGATCATTGCGCTGATTTGAGCACTTTCATTGAACGTTACGTGCATCTTGCCAATAGTTTGGTCTGTTAGCGACTCAATCTTTGGAATTGCATTTTCCATTTGACGACAGTGACCACAGTTTAGAGAGAAGATTTCAGTGATCGGAGACAGGTTAAATTCAGTTAGAGCAGTAGGCAGCGCTTCGTATTGAACGCCTTTCTGTGGCTCGTCTGTTTCACTACAACCCGCGATAATCAGTGCGGCAGCAAGTGCTGTGATGAATTTAGTAAATGGTTTAAACATAATGTTTGCTCTAGCGTTGAGAAGTCGTGAGATTCTAACTATTTAGTACGAATTGGAAAACAATTATAAGGTAAATAAATGCAAACAGTTGAAACGAGCGGGCGATGACAGGCGAGTTGACGGTGAACTGTGATCAAAAACACTTTTTTTGGACGTGCTTTTTTTTCGTATAAAGTTTTTGTCTAAAGTTTTTCTCTCAGTGCCGATATAGACATTAGTGAATGGTTTATCTGCATAAGTGGTTGGTGAAGTAATGAGATATTTAGCGATAATGTTAAGCATAGCTTTGGCTGGGTGCGAAACTACGTTACCAACAGGGTTATTCGGTGAGGATATGTTACAAACTGCACCGAAAACTGATTATGACATTATGTACCCTGAATGGGGGGTGGTTCAAACCACTCATCAGCAAGGAACTATTACCACTAACTACGGACGTGGTGTTTCGACCAATGATCCACTGGAAGTCTTTTTAAGACAAAACCGTATCGATTTTGAAGTTTTACCTGGCAACCATGTGATGGTAAAGCTTGTGCAGCATGTGAACTTTAAAACAGGTTCGACATCTCCTGAACCCGCTTACAACAATTGGTTGGACACGTTAGGCAGTTATCTTTCTCGACGCCAAGACATTGATGTCGTCATTGAAGGACACACGGATAATACAGGCAGTGATCGTGTTAATGATCCGCTCTCTGAACAGCGCGCAAAAGAAGTGAAAGCTCGCTTAGAAAGTAACTATGTTTCGAGTCGTGCTATTTACACCCGCGGTTTCGGTGAGTACGTTCCCGCGTGTAACAACGCTTCAGCACAAGGTAAAGCCTGTAACCGCCGTGTAGAGTTGATGCTGATTGTGGCGAAATAGATGCGAGAAGCTTGATTCTTTGAATCGAAAGAGCGTATCGATTACAGACATAAAAAAATCCCTCATGAAGAGTAATGCCGATCAGTTAAAGCCAAAGTGATCGGTTGAAGGATCCTTCCGAGCT
>NZ_JBGONH010000075.1:0-18792 GCF_041439075.1 Vibrio sp. FF145 | reverse complement strand
GGGATTATCTGCTAACTGCAAGATCGTTCAAGTCTTCTTAAACGATCGGCATTAAGTCTTTGAGACTGGCCTTTATTATTTATGGCGATTTTTTTTATCTTTAAACCCAAATCGCCAAACAGATTTAACCAAACCTTTGAGTTTGATTTTAGTCACTCGCCAATGTGTCACGGGCCTTCTTGGCGCACTCATCAACAGATGTTCAAACGCTTGCTCACTCAAATTCACTTGTCCCCCATGCGCCACCAGCAAGGTGTCGAGCTGCATGTTATAAATACGGGATACCGACTCTCGATACTTATTGGGATGAAAAATTGGGAAAGGCGGAATCAGCTTCTTTTTGACCTCGACCATTAAATCTGCCACATAGGCGACACTGTGTGATGGGCAATAGACGGAAAGATCTCTGTCGGTATGGCCTGGCGTTTCCAGAACCAACCAGTCATCAAAACCCGGAATGCTGTCTCCATCCGATAGCTTGTAGTCCGGCTTCAACTTTCTTGAATACCACAGATTTGCTTTAGGCTTACCCAATCGGTTCGCCATCCAACGTGCCAATGCCAGATCGGTCAAATGCATCAATATACCATCGATGCCGTGGTACCAGTCTTTGTCTCGATCTGCTGCCACCAAATTACAATTCGTGAGCTTTCTGAGCTTGTGCGCTGCCCCTGCGTGGTCTGGATGCATGTGCGTAACCACAACCGTATGTAGATCAGAAAAATCACGCATAAGCCCTGTTTCGATGAAAGCCTTCAAATGCGGGATGTCGGCTCGACACGCACCATCAAGCAAGAGCAACCTCTCAGGGTACTCTACGAGATACATGTCTTGGATATAGCCTTTGATGGTATGAAGTTGCAAATCCACTCCTTGTGATAAAACAACTGGTCAGACCTATACAATAGCAAACCCACCATCAATTGTGATCATTTTGTTAAAAGCAACAATCTAAAACCGGATAGAGAACTCGAATCAAGATTTCCATTGGTATCCACTCAATTACTCAAATCCAACGTTACTCAAGTCCAATTTAACTCAGAATAATGAGGGCACATTCCAAAGATGACCATCAATTTCATCCGATATTTTTCAGCATTATCGAATGCTCACATCACCGAAAACCTTGCTCAACAAGCCTTGCGCTTTAAGCACTGAGCATCATTTGTCGTGACGACAAAACATGTGATTTGGTGACCTGAGTTATTCGGACTATATATGCGCCTCTAATTTATTGTCTGAGTGCTGTACATGAACCAACTTATCGATGCTCTTTCTACCCAAGGTTACTTTGTTTGGGATGACTTCTTAACTCACGAAGAAGTAGTGGCATTGAGGGATTGCCTTCCAGAGAACTGGAAAAAGGCTAGGATCGGCCGTAACGATGATGTAGCACGAGAAGCAACGATTCGTAGTGACAAAATTCAGTGGGTACGCCGTGATATGGGCGAACCCGCATCTCTGTTCCTAGACAAAATGGAACAAATTCGTTTAGAAGCAAACAGAGCGTTCTTTTTGGGTCTGTTCGAGTACGAAGCGCACTTTGCTAAATACGAAAAAGGTGACTTTTACCAGAAGCACTTAGACTGCTTTAAAGGTAATGAAAACCGCCGCCTAACCACTGTGTTCTACATGAATGACGAATGGTCTGAGGAAGACGCAGGGGAGCTCGTGGTTTACGATCTAAAAGACAACCACATTGCGACCATTCCACCAAAGTCAGGCCGCTTATTTGTGTTCTTGTCTGAACAGTTCCCACACGAAGTGTTACCAACCAACACAGAGCGATTCAGTATCGCAGGTTGGTTCCGTATTAACGGCGTGAAAGACAACCAATTAGACATCGCGCACTAAAACTGTATCCACATCGAACCTTATTCTTAGCCTCTCCATCGAGAGGCTTTTTTTTGGTCAGAAAAACGTCTTGAAAGCCAAATACATCAAACATCAAATCCATCAATAACTTTTCTCTTAAATAAAATCGAAATGAATCTTTCACATCAGTGAAACGCTTTAGCCACGTAAGTGAAATATACCCTGTTCAAGATAGCTTCAAACGATACCCCTACCGTCTCGTTAATACTCAAATTCAATACCTCTATATCGATTTCATCCAAAAGGAAAAGAAGATGAATAAGCTAATTTTGGCAGGCGTTCTTTCTGCGACAGCAGCAATGCCGGCGTTCGCAACGACTCAAGTTACTTGGTGGCACGCAATGGGCGGCCAACTTGGAGAAACCGTCAATAAGATTGCGACTGACTTTAATGCGTCACAAGATGATTACAAGATCACGCCAATCTATAAAGGTTCATACACAGAGACCTTAACAGCGGGTATCGCAGCATATCGAGCTGGCGAAGCTCCTAACATTCTACAAGTCTTCGATGCCGGTGCTGCAACCATCATGAACGCTAAAGGTGTCGCGAAACCGGTACAGGATATTCTGGTTGAATCGGGCTACAACTTTAATTCAAACGACTACCTAGCTGGCGTTCGTAACTTCTATGCCGACAACCAAGGCAAGATGGTTGGTATGCCTTTCAACAGTTCGACGCCGGTTCTTTACTACAACAAAGACCTTCTCGCAGAAGTGGGAACCGAAGCGCCTAAGACTTATGAAGAACTCGAAGTGGTTGCTAAGAAACTGAAGGCCGAAGGACACATCGCGTTTTCTCAATCTCTGACGCCGTGGATCATGTTTGAAAACTTTAAGTCTCGCCATAACCTGCCAGTCTCTGACCAGAACAACGGCTACGACGGCCTATCCACTAAAATCATGTTCAACACCAAAGACATGATGATGCACGTTAGCAAGATGAAAGAGTGGTCAGATCTAGGTTACTACAAGTATTACGGCAGCGATTGGGATGCGAACCAAACGCCTTTCGAGCGCCAAGAAGTAGCAATGTGGATGGGCTCTTCAGGTTCATTCGGTGGTTTACGTAACCGTGTACCTTTCGAGTTAGGCACAACTTACCTTCCATACTGGAAATCAGTTAACCCAGATGCTGGTTTAACCTTCATTGGTGGTGCCGCTCTGTTTGCACTCAATGGCCATGACCAACAACAAGACAAAGGTGTCGCAGCATTCTTTGACTACCTGACTAAGCCTGAAACTCAAGTGTACTGGCACAAAACAACAGGCTATGTACCTGTAACAACGGCTGCCTATGAACTAGCGAAAAAGTCCGGCTACTACACAGAGCAGCCAGACGCAGAAGTGGGCGTTAAGCAACTAAGCCTCAAATCGGGCGAGTGGACTAAAGGCTACCGCCTAGGTTATTACCCGCAAATCCGTGAAGTGATGCACCGTGAGTTCGATAACATCTTCGCTGATCGCTCTAGCGTCGAGAGCAGCCTAGACAAGGTCGAAGATGAGAGCAGCAAACTACTAAAGCGCTTCGCTCGAACGATGAACTAGATCGATTAATGAAACGAAACTGTTCACAAGCTTAAGGCTTAGCGAATCAGAGCCGTTCATCACTCCTCACTACTTGTCACTGCGTCGCTAAAAAAACGCTATGGCAAGGCGTGAGGAGACTCTTCCCTAGCGCCATTTCTTGCTCCAACAACGATAACTCAACGGGATGCATGCCTGATACAGCGCTAGTGGTAACAGCCGCTCATAGTGGCCACTGTAATTATTTTTAGGGATTACCCTGTGGAACGACGTCAACAATTCTTTCACTCTCCGCTGCCTTACCTATTTTTGGCACCTCAGATACTCATCATTGCGGTTTTCTTTATCTACCCAGCAGCAAAGGCGGTTTACCTTTCATTTATGCTGGAAGAGCCTTGGGGCACCTCATCTATATTCGTCTGGTTTGAGAATTACCAAATGCTATTCGAATCGAGCGAGTACCTGAACTCGATTGGCTTTACTTTGATGTTCGCAATTGTGGTCTCTTTCTTATCACTTGCCTTGGCTCTGCTGCTTGCCGTGAAAGCCGACAACATCATTCACGGACAAGGCGCTTACAAGGTCACTCTCACTTGGGTTTATGCGGTTGCCCCTGCGATTGCAGGTGTTATTGGTGCTTTCTTGTTTAACCCGCACATTGGCGTGTTCACAGAAATCTTTGCTGTTGTGGGTTGGGATTTTAGCTTCCAAACCGATCCCGTGGATGCCACGTTTGCTCTGATTTTGGTTTCCGTGTGGAAACAGGTTTCGGTGAATTTCATCTACTTCCTAGCGGGACTCCAATCGATCTCTTACGCCGTAAAAGAAGCGGCGATGTTGGATTGTGTCAGCGACTCAAAACGTTTCTGGACTATCACTTTCCCACTACTGGCCCCTACTGGCTTCTTTCTGTTGGTCATCAACCTCACCTACTCGTTCTTTGAAACCTTTGGCGTGATAGACACCATGACCAATGGTGGCCCAGGTGGCGGTACAACTTCATTAGTGTACAAGGTGTATCGAGATGGTTTTGTTGGCGCAGATTTAGGCGGCAGTTCCGCACAATCTGTTGTGCTGTTACTACTGGTACTCACTCTCACATTTATCCAGTTTCGCGTTGTAGAAAAGCGCGTCCATTACTAGCCCCTCCCCGCTAGGATTTAACGCGACAGGAGTTATTTATGAAAAGTAATAAGGTCTCAGACCACCTAATTTTAATTGCAGGGATGCTGTTTATGTTGGTCCCTATCTGGCTAATCTTCGCTAGTTCTACGCATAACCCAAACACCATTGTCAGCGAAGGTCTGCAATGGCTACCGGGCGATAACTTTACGGCCATTTATAGCGAAGCTTGGAACAAAAGCATGGGCTTTAGTGGCGAAGTCACCGCCAGTAAAATGATCACCAACTCGATGATCATGGGGCTAGGTTTTGCGATCGGTAAGATCATCATTTCGATGATGGCCGCGTTTGCTTTGGTCTACTTTAGACTCCCTTACGCCACGGCGTGGTTTTGGCTGATCTTCGTGACGCTGTTACTGCCATTAGAGGTTCGTATTATCCCTTCCTATGAAGTTGTCGCTGGGCTTGGTCTTCTTAATAGCTATACAGGGTTGATTCTGCCTTTGATCGCATCAGCCACCGCGACCTTCTTTTTCAGGCAATTCTTCAAAACCATCCCCGATGAATTGTTAGAAGCAGCTCAACTAGATAATGCAGGCCCATTTCGATTCTTTGTCGATATCTTGCTGCCTCTTTCTAAAACCATGATCGCCGCGATCTTCATCATCATGTTTGTGGTGGGTTGGAACCAATACCTGTGGCCAATCATGATGACTACCGACGAAGGCTACAACACCATCGTGATGGGCATCAAACAAGTACTCAATAATATCAATGAAACCAGTTTACCGCGCTATGACTATGCTTTCGCCATGGTGATTTTAGCCATGTTGCCACCCGTACTAGTGGTGGTTGTATTTCAGCGTTGGTTTGTAAAAGGGCTAGTAGAAAGTGAAAAATAATAACGACACAACTCAAATGAACAATAACCGCATTCAATCTCTCAATGAGTACAAGACATCTCACCTGCCTTCTCACCAAGCTATCCACAAAAATACAGAGGACACCCCGATGCCAAAGCTAAAACAAACGTTAGCGCACAACCAAGCCATTCACGATCGTACGCGCAAAGCTCCCATCATGCTGGGTATCAAAAACTTGGTAAAGACGTATGAAAACGGCCATCAAGCCGTCAAAGGAGTCTCGCTTGATATCGATGAGGGTGAGTTCCTTGTTTTGGTGGGTCCTTCTGGTTGTGGCAAGTCTTCTATCCTACGTTCCATTGCGGGTTTGGAAAGCATTTCTGGTGGCGAGATTCACTTAAGTGGTCGCCGTGTTGATACAGAGAAACCTGCCCTGCGTGATATCGCGATGGTCTTCCAGAATTACGCGCTCTACCCGCACATGTCGGTTTACAAAAACCTCGCTTATGGCTTAAAGAACCGAGGTGTTAGTCAGCACCTTATTGAAGAGAAAATTGAGAAAGTCGCCAAAACGCTGAAAATCGAAGAATATCTAGACCGCAAGCCAGCCAAGCTTTCGGGTGGTCAACGTCAACGTGTTGCCATGGGGCGAGCGATTGTGCGCGACCCTCAACTTTTCCTGTTTGACGAACCTTTGTCTAACCTAGATGCCTCACTGCGTGCTCACATGAGATTAGAGATCAAAAAACTGCAACACGAACTTGGCGTGACCAGTGTTTACGTGACTCATGACCAAGTCGAAGCCATGACACTGGCTGATAGAATCGTGGTGCTCAACAAAGGCCAAATTGAACAAGTCGGCACACCAAGAGAAGTCTACCACCAGCCTGCCAGCACCTTTGTGGCAAGCTTTATTGGCAGCCCTGCAATGAATTTTTTACCAGCAACACTCGATGACGGATACCTTGAGATTGGTGATCAGCAAATGTACTTACCCGAGTACGCCCACGTAAAAAATACAGCTATCACACTTGGTATTCGTCCAGAGCACTCTGAAATTGGTTCAGAATTGATGATGAATACCTTGCCTCTTGAACTGCGTATCAGTGTGGTTGAGCCTTTGGGTCCAAATCAATTGGTTCATGGTCTGGTGAACGAGCAGCCCTTCATTGCAGTAACACCCGAAACGACACTGTGCCAAGCCGTCCCCCTAGCGCTAAGAATCGATAAATCCAACCTGCATATTTTTGACAATCTTGGCAAACGCATTCACCCAAATAACTTCACATCACAGGAGTCACACGAAGATGCGACAAGCTTAACGACGGCTCTCGCTTAATCGAGTACACTGATATTTAATGCGTTTTTACGGTGCGTCTTTAAGAGGGATTAATTATGTCGTCTATCATCGTAGGTCATAGAGGTGTAGCAGGTACTCACCCAGAAAATACCAAAGCAAGCATTGAACAAGCGGCGAAACTCGGTTTGAAATGGATTGAAGTTGATATTCAGCCCACTCAGGATGATCAACTTGTGGTTTGTCACGACCACACGCTTGAGCGCTGCAGCGATGGCAAGGGTCGTGTCGACGAACATACCCTTGCAGAACTGCGTCAGCTTGACTTTGGCAGTTGGAAGTCTGAGCAGTTCGCGGGTGAGAAAATACTGACGCTGGAAGAGTTGCTCGCGCTTGTTGAGCTGTATGATCTCAGCGTCAACCTAGAAGTCAAAGTCGATAGCCGACATCAAGCACCTCATGTCGTTGATTTGCTGCACACCGAGTTGATCCATTCAAATCTAGACACCCACAGAGTTTTGCTTTCAAGCTTCAGCCATCAAGTCGTTGCTGAAATCGCTCGTCATTTACCTAGATACCGTGTCGGTGTGATCACAGAGCAACTGACTCAAGATGATCTTATGCTGATTGATGAGGTTAAAGCGTTCAGCTGTCACATGAACTACGAGCATCTGAAGCAGAGCGATCTTGATACACTTGGTGAAGCAAACATTCAAACATGGTGCTACACCGTCAATGATCCGTCTCGCTTCAAATTTCTCTCAAAAGTAGATGCTGTATTTACTGATTTTCCGAATCAGTTCAATCCTATAAATTGAGCTCGTAAATACCGCAAAAATAGCCCCGATAAACTTTAAATAAACTCCCGGGATGCCTTAAAATTAATTCTCGGGAAACCATAAAATTAAGTAGCAAACACAAGTGAGTAGGAGTACATTCCGCTACTCACTTGGTTTCATCGCTCGTTCTATTTAGACAGCTTCATTGGTTACTTAATTTATGGATCTCATTTTTAGTCCAACCTTCCCAATTTTGGGTGCAATCTTCATTTTCGCCGCTATTGTTCGTGGCTTCTCAGGTTTTGGTTTCACCTTAGTGGCATTGCCATTGAGTGCGTTATTCGTGCCTGTTATCGAACTGGTTCCTGTTTTCATGCTGATCGACCTGTTAGGCAATATCCAATTGCTGCCGAAGGTTAAACATCACGTAAATTGGCGATGGGTTTCAAAGGTATTTATCCCCTGTTTGGCCTTCACGCCCGTCGGCTTGCTGTTGCTCAAATCCGTTAGCCAAGACACGATCATCTTGATCATCAGTGCCTTCATTCTTGCGTCAGCAATCATGATCTACAAAGGGTTCCAATACAAAAGCGAACCTAGATTTGCTCCCTATATTCTAGGCAGCCTTGCGGGGATAATGAATGGTGCAGCATCGATGTCTGGCCCTCCGGTTGGCACGCATGCATTGGCAAGTCCTGTCGCACCACACATTGCCAGAGCAGGCCTGATTGCGTTCTTTGTACTAGCTGATTCCAGCGCCTTTGTTACGGCCTCTATCGCAGGGTTAGTCGATCGTGATGTGGTCTGGCTTACTCTAGCACTCTTACCAAGCAGCATGTTTGGCGGCTATGTCGGTTCGAAATTGTTTGAGAGGTTTGGTGGAGCGAAGTTCAAGCCTGTCACCATTGCATTGCTGATCGTGATTGCGATATTCAGTGCAGGTCGAGTCTTACTTTAACTGGCTTTAGCGGTTAATTTCGGAAGTTGGTTTCGCGAATTGACTGCGCGAATAGATTCCGAAAGTGATTAAGAAAACTGGGTACCAATGACTACCATTCGATATGGATAGGGGTACCCATTTTTACGAGTTGAATGAACTCATCCATATCTTGATTGGTTAGTGCAATACAACCATCCGTCCAATCAAAGCTTTGAATAAAACTAGGCGAACGGCGCTCACCATTTTTAATACCGTGGATCTTGATATTCCCTCCAGGGTCGACATCATTTTCTTCAGCCCACTGCATATCCGAAGGTTCCGGGTAGCTGATATGCACCGAGCGGTGAAAATCCGATTCTTCCATCACATAATCGAGCTGGTATTCCCCTTCAGGTGTTCGGTTGTCTCCTTCAAAACGTTTATGCCCTTTCGGTTGTTTCCCTAACGCAATACGAAACTCTTGAATGACCTCATCACCCTTAAGTAGGTACATTCTACGTTTCGATTTATCAACTTTGACTAAAGTAACCACTTGCGACAGAGAGTCTGCCTCAGAAAAGGGACCGGTTAGAGTGTAAGACTGTTGAGAAGAGCTTTGAGGGGGACGTTTAGATGAACCTTGAGACAGCTGGGCAACTTGTTCGCCAGAGTTACTGCTAAGAACATCATCCACAATAATCACATGTTTGGAATTTGAGATCACTGAAGAGGGTGAGTTAGAGGAAGACGTTGAGACACGCTGAGAGTGAGCCGGTTTCGACTCGAATACAATGGTTTCGATTGCCGTCGCGTCAGAAATTATCTTTTCAACCACAACCTTTTCAGCTTGCACACTCGAAGCTACAAACAGTAAACACAGTGATAAAGGCAAAAATAGGCGCACCTTTAGTTCTCCTCAAAGCGCATGGACATGGTTCGTGATTGAGTTTCCATGCCTAACGATTCATAGAAACCCTTAGCTTGCTGATTAAACTCCATCACTTCTAACCTAAGCTCAATAGCACCACTCGCTTGCGCCCACTGATTAAACGACTTCATCAACGCTTTGCCGACGCCTTGGCTCTGAACCTGATCGTTTACCACAATCGTATTCACTCGCGCTATTTTGTGAGACTGAATGAAGCTTACCCCTTTATTCTGCGTTACCTTCCCCACCAAGAAACCAACAACCTGTTGAGCGTCAATCGCAACTAAGAAAGTGCCAACCGGATCAAGCATCAATCCCAACCAATATTCTTCACTATCAGCTAAGCCATGAGAAGCGGGAGCAAATACCATAGGGGCACCAAGATGATGTTGACGATTTATTTGCATAGAGAGCTCTAAGATCGAGCTAATATCAGTTACCTTAGCGTTCCGGATTTGCATATCACTACCTTTTTAAATTCAATAACACCTTAGCAAAAATAGCTTAGCTGTGCACCGTCCTACTCTTTTAACAAAACTTTCGAGCTAGAGCTTGATACCACTAATTACATGACACGATAACGAAGAACAGCTCCCAATTGGGAGCTGTTCTTATATCTAAATCTCGGTTCGTTCTAAACGAATGACGTAAAATCAATCAGATAAGAAACGATTAAAAACCGTTAAACATTTTGGGTCTGCTTTTTTTGATTATTACGGTATAGGTCAAATTGAACAAACCATTCATAGCGACATCTCTAAACTTACTTAAGAATTTTAGAGTTTTAATACGGAGTGATTTTTTTGTTCTAGAAGACCGATTCCCAATGACTGAGCCACCTTCTCCCCCGGTTAATCCTGCAGGAGATATTCCGTAAGTTGGTTGCTTATGAAGCCATACATTTCTAATAAATACATCTACTGGGTAGAGGAATCGTTCACTTTTTTCTATAAAAATTTTCGCCACATGCGGTGTGATCATATAGGCAGTGGTGCATAGTGGTGTTTTAATATGTCGCACTAGACTTTGTTCGTCATCGAGATTTTCAACGACATAATTATACTCTCTCTTAGTCGAATAATTTTCCAATCTCATAAAACCACACTCTTCAATATGCTTACTGGCAAATTGAACCGTTTTTCCAAATACATCGACATCAACAACAACATCGTCTTCGAAGACAATAACTGGTTGATTTAACTGAATGCATCTTTCCCACGCTAAATAGTGACTACCATAACACCCGATCTCACCAGGAACAGCGATCCTTCCATTTAGTGCATAAAAGGCGGTTTCATCATAGAAATCCATCAAAGGATGAGGTTTAGAGGACATAGCATCAACAGCACTCAACTTTTCAATATCTAGAGACTTAATATTTAAAAGTTGCTTTTGGCTGGATAAAAATCGTTCAGATTTACGTTCTAGCGCAATAATAAGAGATTTCACAGTAAAAAAACACCTATTGCTAATAATTTAACCCATAAGAAATTAATATAAATATCAACAAAAGTAACCCCCCTATTTCTCATAATTAGAACCAATCTAAAACAAATGTTGTTCATTATTCCAATTATGTTCAACTTCGTGACTCTGTAACGTAAATTGCTCCCAATCGATAACATTTATTGTCTTAAAATGTTATCAATTACTAAACAAAGTGATATTAAAACACCATAGGTTAATTGCGCGATTGCATATAAATACAATTGCACACCAATTCAGCTTGTATAATATTTCTTAAGAATTGACGAGAGGATATAATCAATAGATCTTCATTCTTTGGGTATTGAGTCTTTTATATTAAACACTTCCAATAAACCACCAATTGAGAGAATACAATCGGTCACTGAAACTAACCTGCACCTCCCACCTCAGAAACAACACAACAAAAGACTTTATTATGATGCTCTACAAAGCTCAGGTATAGACGAGTTAATATTAATATCAGGCTAAAGATCTTGGAGAATTGTTCCGCAAATCTCAGAAACAATGCTAGCCATTGAGTGCTACTATCTTCATAGAATTAATATACTAACTATTGGATACCTTATGATTAAGTTCGCTGTAATTGGAACCAATTGGATTACAAAGAAATTTGTTCAAGCTGCTCATGAGTCACAATCAATGCAGTTGGCTGCTGTTTATTCACGAAATCTGGCCAGCGCGGCACAGTTCGCCCAAGAATTTAACGTTGAAACGACGTATGACTCACTCGACGCATTGGCAAATGACAACACAGTTGAAGCCGTGTACATCGCTTCACCAAACTCACTGCACTGCGAGCAATCTATCTTGATGATGGAACACGGCAAGCATGTCATCTGTGAGAAGCCTGTCGCATCGAATATTGAAGAAGCAACACACATGTTTGAGGTCGCTCAGAAGAACGGTGTGGTGCTGTTTGAGGCGTATAAATCTCAGTATCTACCGAACTTTGAGCAAGTTCAACTCGGCTTAAAAAAGATAGGCAAAGTGCATAAAGCGCACATCAACTACTGTCAATATTCATCGCGTTACCAGAAATACCTAAACGGCGAGAACCCAAACACCTTCAACCCAGCTTTCTCTAATGGTTCATTAGTCGATATTGGCTTCTACTGCGTAGCCGCGACTGTTGCTCTGTTTGGTGAACCTGAGAATGCACAGGCTTCGGCAAAGCTACTTGACTCAGGTGTGGATGCGCATGGCTGTGCGATCTTCCAGTATCCAGAATTTGATGTAACCCTTGCGCACTCTAAAGTCAGCGACTCTTACGTACCAAGCGAGATCCAAGGCGAACAGGGATCGATCATCATCGATCACATTGCAGAATGCACCGACGTTAAGATTCGCTATCGTGATGGCACGGTAGAAAACCTTACTCAAGCACAAAGAGAAAACTCCATGAGTTACGAGGCCCAAGCCTTTGCAAACTGCATTGCTGGTGACAAAAGTACACAAGCTCAAGCCAAACTACGTGCTTTAACCGTTGCAAAGTTGATTACAGATATGCGTCAACAAGTTGGTGCCGTTTATCCCGCCGACAAATAACACCCCAAGCATGTTAACCAACTGATTTTTAAGAAATGCCGATTTATGCATAACTAAATTTAATCTTTACGACAAATAACCGGATTAGTTGATTGGGATACCATCTGTTTAAATCCGCGTTCGATATCTGTCGTATTTATTTATTTTATTGAAGGTGTGTAAAGTGTTTTCAGTTGATGATCGCGTTGTTGCAACAAAAGGTGTTGAGCTAGGTGAAATGGTAGTAATTGGCCTAAGTGCTGGTGGTGGCTACGTTCATGTTACAACAGTAGAAGGCGCAATAATGACGCTTACTTACCCTGCAAAAGACCTTAAAAAAGCATAGTTAACCGCTCCGCTCTTTTAGTCGTCACTCTGCTAAAGGTAACAAAATTGAGGCTTTGGCTGACTTCATTCTTCTGCATTAGAGTGAGCAGCCAGAGCCTTTTTTGTGCCCGTGATTTACCCACCAGCTTCCCCACTAATTTACTCATTACCATAAAGTCCAATCCAACGGACAATAGAATTCAGTAAAGAGTATCTACACTAAATACTTATTGTCTGGTAGTGCATGCTGTTTATTAGTGCTAAGCGTTTACTGGAACTTGGCATTTATTGATGCTTAGTATTCGTAAGAGTTTCTGGTACATTAGCATTATCTTATACTTGTAATGACCATAAATGAGGGAAGCTATGAAGCTTTACATTTACGACCACTGCCCTTTCTGTGCAAGAGTTGCCTACATTGCTCAATCTCTCGGCTTGAACATCGAACTTGTTTCTGTGGATTATGATGATGCCCAAACCCTTATCGATCTGATCGGTAAAAAAATGGTGCCCGTCTTACAGAAAGACGATGGTTCTATTATGGCCGAAAGCCTAGACATCATTGCTTATTTCATGGATTTGAAATCAAATGATGAGCAACGTGAACCTTCAGAGCAGGCTACTCTTTTCCAAAGCCGATCTTTCCCTCTCACTCAACAGATCGGACGCCCACGGTGGTGGAACCTCGACTTGGCTGAATATCGTTCGGCTGGAGCAAAAGAAGCTTGGCGTGTTAGTAAAGAGACCGAAGGCTTTAATTTTGAAGAGCTCTTAGAAAAGACCCCACAATACGTTCAACTGATTAACCCATTGCTGAAAGATGCAGAGCTTCTATTGGAGCTAGAGAATGGTGAATCATCGCTACCTTTGATTGATCAAGCTCTTTATTTCTCAATGCTTCGCGGTTTCTGTGTCGAACCAAGTATCGAATGGCCACCAGCACTTGAACATTGGCTCGAAAAACAGAGCAAAACGCTTAGCATCATGCTGCTTCGCTAATTTGTTGAGTCGTTAATAGTTAACAGTTAACAGTTAATAGTTAATAGCTAACAACCAGCTAAAAGAAAAATCGAAGCTCCCCGAACCATTGTCCGTACGAGCTTCGATTTTTATGACTCAATTGTCTTTTTCTACAACAAGCGCCTTCTCAAACCTGTACGTTCCAAGATTCGTGTCGAAATCTCTTCAACAGACAGTGACGAGGTGTTGATGTATGGAATGGCTTCACGTCTGAACAAACCTTCTACCGTTTGCAGCTCATACAAACATTGAGAGTCACTCGCGTATTCGCTGCCTGCTAAGCGGTTCTCACGAATTTCAGTGAGCCTTTCTGCATCAATGGTTAAACCAAACAGCTTATGACGATATATCTCAAATTCCGGTAGCAACCTTAAGCGAGCAATATCATCATGGATAAACGGATAGTTTGCGACGCGTAAACCAAACTGCATTGCCATGTACAAGCTCGTTGGCGTTTTACCGCTGCGAGAGACTCCCAACAAGATAATGTCTGCCTCTTCCAAGCCTTTTAAAGTAATACCGTCGTCGTGCGCTAACGTGTATTCGATAGCAGCAATACGGTCGAAGTATTTGTCCGAGTCTTTATTGACGCTACGAGAACGCTGCAGCTTCGGCTTAGGCGCCATTTTCGTATCATCTTGCACTTTCTGCACGATACTTTCTAACACGTCATAACAATGCGCAGGCGCATCTAACAGCTTCAGTTTTATCTCCGGAATCACAATCGAGAAAAAGACTAAAGGTTCATGGCCTGTTGCTCGATATGAAATCTCGATCTCTTTCAATAAATCAGAAAGTTTGTCTTCACTTTCGACAAACGGGAAGGTTTTTTCATTAGCTTTGAATGGGAATTGACCTAGAACAACATGCCCTAAAGTCTCACATGTTATGGCCGTTCCATCAGAAACATAGAATACATCACGACTTTGGATATCAATTTGCATTTTTTATTTAATGTTTAAAATTATTTTGAGTAGGATGGGAACCATAATATATATAACGAAACCCTGCTGACAATTACGTCCCCCACAGCTTTAGAAAATAATTTACATTTTTTTAAACTGATACGTAATCGTTTGCCTTTAAATCCCTACAATGCTTGCTATGTTTCTGGAGAAATAAATGCAAAATAACACCCTATGGTTCAATGGCCTTTCCATGGAAGATGTCGACAAAGTCGGCGGTAAGAATGCTTCACTTGGCGAGATGGTTTCTAACCTAGCCAACGCTGGCGTATCAGTACCTAATGGTTTTGCTACCACATCTTATGCGTTTAACAACTTTCTTGACTACAAAGGTCTTGATGAGCGCATTCACCAACTCCTTGATGAACTTGATGTTGAAGACGTTGACGCACTGCGTAAGACAGGTGCAACAATTCGACAATGGGTTCTAGACGCACCCTTCCCAGAATCACTAGAGCAAGATATCCGTGATAACTACCGCGAACTGATTGAAGGCAACGAAGAATTGTCTGTTGCGGTTCGCTCATCGGCAACAGCTGAAGACCTTCCAGATGCTTCTTTTGCAGGCCAACAAGAAACCTTCCTTAACGTGAAAGGTATCGATGCGGTTATCGAAGCGACTAAACACGTGTTCGCTTCTCTGTTTAACGATCGCGCTATCTCTTACCGAGTACACCAAGGCTTTGATCACCGCGGCATTTCATTGTCTGCGGGCATCCAGCGTATGGTTCGCTCAGACAAAGCCTCTTCAGGTGTGATGTTCACGCTTGATACTGAATCAGGCTTCGACCAAGTGGTATTCATCACCTCTTCTTGGGGCTTAGGTGAAATGGTCGTGCAAGGCGCGGTGAACCCAGATGAGTTCTACGTTCACAAGCCAATGCTAGAAGCGGGTCACTACCCAGTGGTTAAAAAGACGTTTGGTTCTAAGTTGATCAAGATGATCTACTCAACCAACCAAGAGATCGGCAAGCAAGTTGATATCATCGACACAGATACTCAAGAGCGTAACGAGTTCTCACTGAACGATGAAGAGATCAAAGAATTAGCAAAACAAGCGATGATCATCGAGAAGCACTACCAACGTCCAATGGACATTGAGTGGGCAAAAGATGGCATCGACGGCAAGCTTTACATCGTTCAAGCTCGTCCTGAAACCGTATGTTCTCAAAGTGACCAAAATGTCATTGAGCGTTACGAGCTAAACACCAAAGCAGATGTCTTGGTGGAAGGACGTGCTATCGGTCAACGTATTGGCTCTGGCCCTGTTCGCTTGGTTGATTCACTAGACCAAATGTCACTGGTTCAAGAAGGCGACGTACTGGTAACAGACATGACAGACCCAGACTGGGAACCTGTGATGAAGAAAGCGTCTGCGATTGTGACTAACCGTGGTGGCCGTACTTGTCACGCAGCAATCATCGCTCGTGAGCTAGGTATTCCAGCAATCGTTGGCTGTGGTACAGCGACAAGCAGCCTGAATGATGGCGACACCGTAACAGTGTCATGTTCAGAAGGCGAAACAGGCTACGTTTACCAAGGCGAACTCGATTTCGAGATCAAACGTTCTGAGGTTGATGAGCTACCAATGCTGCCAACTAAAGTAATGATGAACGTTGGTAACCCAGACCGTGCCTTCGACTTCGCTCAAATCCCGAACGAAGGTGTTGGCCTTGCTCGTCTTGAATTCATCATCAACAAGATGATTGGTATTCACCCTAAAGCTCTGTTGAACTTCGATGAGCAAACGGATGAGATCAAAGCAGAAATCAACCAGCGTATTCGTGGCTACAAAGATCCTATCGATTTCTACGTAAGCAAGCTAACAGAAGGCATTGCGACCATCGCTTCTGCATTCTGGCCTAAGCGTGTGATCGTACGTATGTCTGACTTCAAGTCGAACGAATACAGCAACCTTGTTGGCGGTAAAACGTTTGAACCACATGAAGAGAACCCAATGCTGGGCTTCCGTGGCGCATCTCGTTACATATCTCCAGTATTTGAAGACTGTTTCGAGCTTGAAACTCAAGCGCTAAAACGTGTTCGTAACGAGATGGGACTGAAGAACGTTGAAATCATGATCCCATTCGTTCGTACTCCGAGCGAAGCAGCATCGGTTATCGATATTCTGGCTAAGTTTAACCTACGCCGTGGCGACCAAGGTCTGAAAGTCATCATGATGTGTGAGCTTCCATCGAATGCGATTTTGGCTGAGGAATTCTTGAAGTACTTCGATGGCTTCTCTATCGGTTCAAACGACATGACACAGCTGACACTTGGCCTAGACCGAGATTCAGGTGACGTTGCTCACTTATTCGACGAGCGTAACCCAGCAGTGAAAGCGATGCTGAAAATGGCTATCGATGCAGCAGCTAAAGCGGGTAAATACGTAGGCATTTGTGGCCAAGGCCCATCTGACCATGACGACCTAGCTGAATGGTTGATGGAACAAGGCATCAGCTCGGTTTCACTAAACCCAGATACGGTTATCGATACTTGGTTGAAGCTTGGTAACGTTGCGAACAAGTAACGCTTAGCGTCAACAAGTAGATATAGAGTCAACAAAGTCAGTCATTGCGACTGGCTTTTTTGTTCACCGAAAGCCAACAAAGATAACCTGCCTATCATAACAAGCATTGGTATCGCGCTGACCTTACGTTATCCTTTACACAATTCTTCATTGAGAGGTTTGTCATCACAACAAGCCTAACTTCAAGACCGATAAGAGTGTTATGAATTCTACTACCGCAACTCCCTCGCCTTCTCTTGGCCGACAACTCTATACAATGACATGGCCAATGCTATTTGGGGTACTTTCCCTAATGAGCTTCCAGCTTGTCGACAGTGCTTTTATTGGCCAACTGGGCGTACTGCCGCTCGCTGTTCAAGGTTTCACGCTTCCAATACAGATGATCATCATCGGTATTCAGGTCGGGTTAGGTATCGCGACAACCGCGGTAATCGCGAGAGCCATTGGCGCGAATGAAACGCGCTACGCTAAGCAGCTTGGTGGATTAGTGATTGCGATGGGCAGCGTGAGTGTCGCGTTTTTCTCCGTCATCATCTATCTGCTGCGAGGGCCAATTTTACAATTGTTGGATGCGCCACCGACGGTATTACCGATCATTGATTCTTATTGGATCTATTGGCTAGCCAGCTCTTGGACAGGTGCACTGCTCTACTTTTTCTACAGTGTGTGTCGTGCCAATGGTAATACCATGCTGCCCGGTTCAATGATGATCGCGACCAGTATCATCAACTTAATATTGGACCCGATTTTCATCTTTACGCTCGACATGGGCATCAATGGAGCCGCCATTGCGACCATCTTGGCGTTCGGTGCGGGTATCTTTATCGTTGCACCAAAGGTCACCAAGAAGCATTGGATGACCTTCGACTGGCACGACCTCGACATCAGCAAGAGTGTTCGCTCCATTGGTAACATCATGGGGCCTGCGATGATCAGTCAATTGCTGCCACCCGTTTCATCCATGTTTGCCACTAAGCTGCTTGCTGGCTATGGCACCGCTGCCGTTGCAGCTTGGGCATTGGGCTCACGTTTTGAATTCTTCTCGATTGTTGCTGTGCTAGCACTAACGATGTCGATGCCTCCGATGATTGGCCGCATGTTGGGAGAGAACAATCTCGAAAACATACGTAAGCTCGTTAAGATTGCGGTCATGTTTGTATTGGGTTTCCAGTTGGTGATCGCACTAGTGACTTGGTTATTCTCTGGCGGACTAGCAAACCTAATGACCAGTGAAAGCGAAGTCTCGACGATTTTAAACTATCACCTACTGATCGTACCTATTAGCTTAGGGCCATTAGGAATCTGTATGCTGATGGTTTCTGTCTCTAACGCATTAGGCAAGTCCTATACCGCCTTGACGATTTCAGCGCTGCGCCTGTTCGCCTTCTTCTTACCTAGCTTGTGGGTTGGCTCTCAGCTTGCGGGTATTGAAGGCCTATTCTGGGGCGCAATGACAGGTAATGTGCTTGCCGGCACCTGTGCATGGTTTATGTATCAGCGCGCGCTAAAACAAGTCGAGCTTAAACTGCCAAGCGAATAATCAAACAGAACACTCCAAAATAAAGCAGCAACTTCAGCCAACACCTATCATTTAAGGTGTTTAGATCGCACAGTGTAGCGAGTCTTACT
>NZ_JBGONH010000074.1:10645-19044 GCF_041439075.1 Vibrio sp. FF145 | reverse complement strand
CATATCACTTACTACCGTTTTTGTTTTAAGTTCCCGCTAATCCGCGATGAACCATTAATAAGGCATGTACTAAGTTCAAATGGGCACCGACAACATTGGTGAATTTTGTTGAAGGGACTCGTGCAAACCACGAGAAACTGGCGACAGCGAAAACACCTTATCGACATCTACTCAAGCCAAAAACCGGCGGTGTGGCGTTTGCTCTGTCTGCTATGGGCCCAATCTTAGATGGTATTGTGGATGTCACTCTGGCTTATCCAGAAAATCAGGCTTCTCCATTTGAAGACATGCTGAAGGGTAAAATGACCAAGGTGGTGGTGCGTATTAAACTGCACCCAATGGATGAGAACGTGAACGGTAATTATTTTGAAGATAAAGCGTTTAAACGTCGTTTCCACAGTTGGTTGAATAATACGTGGAAAGAGAAAGACGACTATCTTGATACGGTTTATGGGGTTGATACGCCCTGTAAGGTTGAAACGACTGATGAATCTGATGTGGCTTATAAGAAACAAGAACAATAAGCTCATACCAAATCGATAGCATCAAAAAAGCCGATAGTTCATTGAACTGTCGGCTTTTTTATTGATTGGGCTTTGTCTACTCAAACAGTGCAGTCAGTGCTCACTATGTTTTAAAGCGCTAAAACAAGGATGGTCAAAGAGTGAGGAAGTTAAATCGCTTGGTAAGCCTCAATGATGTGCTTAACCTGACTGGTTTTGCCTTGCTTCTCTTGTCCTTGATGGATGCGCAAGTAGTGCTGCAATGTTTTGGCTTTGTATTGCAGTGATACTTGCTTCTGTTGTTCACAGTTCGGAGTCCAGATCTTGTCGCCGACGCTTGATATCTCAGTTACCGTTCGGTTATTGCCATTTTCATCTAGATTTTTGTCGCTTTCACCTTGGTTATTGCTGACCAATAAAATCTCGTAGTAACGACGGTTCTCTTCAATTAACACTTCATCAATTAGGCCGAAATTGAGCGCCTTTAAATGATTTCTTAGCTCGAACTGCTGATGAACCGGGCAAAGCAAAAAATCGATCGCTTTGTCTGGATGCTTACAATGAATATCGTCGACGAGCTTTTGTGTTAGATCGCCTCCCACACCCGCAATAATGACTAGATGTCTGCCAGTGTGCTTTTCCAATGGAATCGCTGCGACATCCAAGCAGTAGACTTGCCATTGGCTAGTAACCTTTTGCTTTGCGGTTTCACCTTGGGGAAAGTAACGCGTTAGTTTGCCTTTCAGTTCATTCATCAGAGAAGGGACAATATCGACAAAATGAATCTGCGGTGCTTTGTGGTCAGATAATAGCTGAACACCCAAGAAGCCGTGATCACAACAACAGTCCCAAATATGTTGGTAGTCATTACTGACAAGGGAGTGGAGAGTTTGCAGTCGGTTACTTAGCTTCATAAGGCTCGTATCGTTAAAAAAGGGTATTGTTGTATCGAACGCGCATTGTAATGACTTTCCATAAAAACAAAAGCACCTACGGGATTAATCCTAGGTGCTTTTTCGTTATCGGTATCGTACCAATCGGTGTGATACGAGCGTGTTAGCTAATGTCTACGACGCTTTGGCTACGCCTCTAATGTGACCTTCTACTCGATTCTTTCCAAGTTGTAGTGCGATAAGCTTTGCTTGTTCCGCAAGGGCTAAAGCAGAGTCTGTTTCGCCGTCTATTTGCGAAAACCCGACGCTGATACTGAGTGACAATGTGATATCCGGAGTGACTATGGTTTTCTCGGCGATGCTGACTCGACATTGTTCCAATTGGTGCTTGGCATCCTTCGCATCATTCGCTTTGAATAAAACGGCGAACACCTTATCCCCAACTCGAGCAAGGCAAAGCCCTTTTGGCTTAGGGAAGTAAGAACGCATCGCTTCTGCGGCGAGCTTTATCATCTTGTCGCCAATCGCTTCACCGTAAGCTCGATTTACGTGGTCAAAGTTATCGATATCGAGCAGAGCTACATAGGTATCGGGTTCGCATGCGTAGTTGTCGATCGCGATGTTAAAACTACTTTTGTTGTCTAACTGAGTCATGAGATCTTTACTGCTCAATTGATGGTGGAGCAGTAAGTTAGACAACGAGACTTCCGTGTAATCTTTGATCATGCGTAAAATACTTTGACTGATCGGCAAGGGCGCATTGACGTAAATCACCGCGATTAGCTGGTTACGAGAGTGCAAAGGGATACAGTAGTGGCGTTGGAGTATTTTGAGTTTACGTGCCAATGGATCCGCGTATTTGCTGCTTCGATAAGCCATGGTCTCGGGAGCAAATCGCTCAGCAAGGGCTTTGTCAGAATGTACCCTTGATTTGTTTCCATGATAATCGATGGTACTGAATGAATGGCTCTCTGCTTGATAAAGGCAGAATTGAATGCCTTTTTGATAGGTAAAGCTATTGAATATGGCTTTTAACTCTCGTTTAAAGCTGGCGAGATCATCAACTTTATTCAGTTGAGATAACGACATGTTCAAGCGGTGAGCCAGGTAGTGTGCGCCAATCCATAATAGAAGCAGTGACCCGAGTACCACGCCAGTTAGCGTAAATTGGTGTGAGCTGGTGAGTATGTCGTGACGATCAGTGCCCGAGACGAATACCCAGTTTAAGCTGTTGTCAGCATCAAATACCGTTATTTTGAAATTATCTTGATAGTAGTATTCGTGTTGGCCGACGGTCTCACCTTGCGAGAGCTGGTGGCTGATGCCGGCATGATAGCTGATAGATTTGGAGCCAATGCGTTTCGGATCAGGATGGAAAACCAGTCGTTCGGTTGCTCTATCAACCACAAATACATAGCCACGGTCTAATGTCTTTAAGTCTCTCAGGCCTTGTGTGGTATGCAAAAGGTCAAACTCAATCCATATTTCTTTGTTCAACTGTTCCGTCGTGTGTTTGATCGCGAAAACCCAACGACCATCGGGTTTTTGATAGATAGAAGAGATGTAAAAACCTTCTACAACACTATCTATTGGATTCCACTGGATGGCATCGATCTGCTCATTAGAAAGAGGCAGACCACGAGTTGAAATATATTGTTGGGATTGAGGCTGGTATTGAACAATATCGGAGAAGTTAGGTGTTCTCTTGAGAATATTGTCACTGATGTCCCTGAATTTTTGATCACCGACGGGGCCTGATGTAGATAAGCTTAAACTGGTTTCCAAAAAATAGAGTTTGCCGAATGTGGCTTCGATGTTGGAATTGATGATGGAACTTGCGATACGAATATTTGATAGTGATTGTTCTTTTGCTGTCGTTTCTACTTTTTCAAGTTGAGCTGCAGCAAGATAGAGCATCCCTCCAGTTAATAAAATAATGTATGGTTTAAAAAGCCGAATTAATGTTTTAGGTAAAGCCATGATATCCAAAGACGTTATAGATTCATTTTTATAGTACGGCCATACTAAACAGTTTTCGTAATCACATCAATGCAAAATGTTCCATATAAAAAATTGAGTTTGTGACGTTCAGCTAATAAAAAAGCCAGTTATAAACATAACTGACTTCTATGGCTTCGCGCGTTCTATTAAGCTGGTTTGGCTTTTAACCTAAACCGAATCTGTCTTGTTTGGCGAATAGTGCAAAATTGCCATTGAAACGGGAGATAACAGCATTTCACCTTCGGCATGACCCGGTTTCACGTTTCGCAAGTTGGTATCACAGATGGTTACCCAGTCTTGCTGACGGTCGCTCGGTAAAGAAAATCGAGCCGGTGCGTTGGTTTGGTTGATCAGATAAATCAACTCGTCGCCATCTTTGCCGATGCCTAAATGTAAGGCTACGGAGCTTAAACGGTTCCAATCATCATGTTCCATGATTGTGCCATCAACACGGCTCCAGAATATACGGTTAGAATTACGTTTATCGCCACTGAACGCTTTGATAAACGGCACCATGTATTGCTGACGTGCGGAGATCATCTCAGATAACCAAGCCTTGAAGTAAGTCTTACGCTCGGAATCTTCCCAGTTGAGCCAGCTGGTGACCCCGTCTTGGCAGTACGCGTTGTTGTTACCCTTTTGAGTATGAGATAACACATCGGCCGTCAAAATATGTGGGATACCGAATGCAAATAACAGGCTAGCCATGAAGTTACGCTTTTGCTTTTCGCGTGTTGCGATAACCAAAAGGTTTTCTGTGTTGCCTTCAACACCATAGTTTTCAGAGCGATTATCACCGTGTCCATCGCGGTTGCTCTCACCATTTTCTTCATTGTGCTTATGTTTATAAGAAACAAGATCTTGCATGGTGAAACCATCATGATAAGTGATGTAATTGACGGTTAATTTGTACGGCCAGTGTGCGGCGCTGTAGATGTCACGAGAGCCCATTAAGCGAGTTGCAAACTCTTTTAAGTAGCCTTGATCACCACGCCAGAAGCTACGAGTGATATCTCGCAGTTTGTCGTTACACTCATTCCACCCCAACGGAAAATTGCCAACTTGGTAGCCATTTGGCCCGATGTCCCATGGTTCTGCAATTAACTTGGTTTCTTTCAATACCGGATCTTGGGCAACGGCTTTGAAGAAAGCAGCCTCAGGATTGTAGTTATCGCCTTCGCGCCCCAGTGTTGCTGCCAAATCAAAACGGAAGCCGTCGACTTGGAACTCACTAACCCAGTAGCGCAGTGTATCCATGACTAAGTTAAGTGCTGGTTGGTGGGTGAGGTCGACCGTGTTACCACAACCGGTGAAGTTCGCGTAATGACAGCCATGCTTAATGTAGTAGCGGCTATCCAGTGCTTTTAGGTTGAAGGTTGTACCACCTTCACCACCTTCTGCTGTGTGGTTGTAGACGACGTCGAGAATGACTTCGATACCGTTGCGGTGCAGTTCTCGAATCGCGGTTTTGAGTTCACTTACGGCGTCTTTCTCTGCGTAGCGTGGGTCTGGCACCATAAACAAATATGGATTGTAACCCCAGTAATTCACTTTCCCCATATCCAATAGGTGGGGCTCATGCATACATGCAGCAATAGGTAAAAGTTGTAGAGAATTGATGTTTTGCTGTTTATAGAATGCAAGCATTTCGGGACTAACTAACCCCAAATAACGGCCTTTTGTATTGGTCGCGACTTCTGGGTGAAGTTGAGATAGGCCTTTAACATGGGTTTCGAAAAGAACGGTCTCTTCGCGGCTAATACGCGGCTTTTCGACATCTTGCCAATCGAACGTGTCATCAACTACGAGACACTTCGCCATCGAAAAGCTTTTTTCATTGGTATATGGCGTTGCGTAATCGAGCGGTTCGCTTATTGCTTTAGCGTAAGGGTCGGAAAGTAAGATCGGGCCATTATCAGTTTCAGCAATGAAACCGTATTTTTGTCCCGCTTTAATACCATCAACAAATACATATCTGATATCAGCGTATTCATTTTCCAATTTATAAGTGGTGAACTCATCGTTCTCGTCAAAAAGAGCGAGAGAAAGGGATTTACAGTCAGGGGAATAAATTGAGAAGTTACAGCCAGTGTTACCTAGCGTTGCGCCTAGTGGATAAGGGCGAGCGAGCGTTCTAGTCATTGCTTGATTTCTTGTTCGTTTATCAACATCAGTGAACTATTAGTAAAAGGCTTTGTCCCATTAAGGTCAAGCAACTTCATAGAATAAATTTTGTTGAAAAATAATTCATCGATGAAGTTCAAATTATATATTTGAAGTAGATCTCACTTATGCTGAATAATTAGATCTGTGTGCTGTCTACTCCTCCTAGATTAAGTGATCCAACCCTTTAAAATACCATTCTGTATAAGCTCTACTCCCTTCTCATCCCCCTTAATTTAGTTCGGGGTGGAGGAAGTCAAACTTGTCATCCCCTCTTAATATTGGCTCCGTTGAAACGAATCAGGGGAAACCCTAAACCTCTCTATCTTACGCCCACCATTACTGCCTTTGGTTGTCGCAAGAGAGCAAAAATATAAAACCTAAAATAAATCGTCCTTAATGGAGTTAAGAATGAAAAAAGTAAGTTTGATTGCTGCTGCAGTGGCTTCTGCACTTGTCGCTGGTTCAGCGTTCGCAGAAAATGACGTTGCACTTGATGTAACAAGTGGTGACTCTGCAATGGAAGTAGAGGTGAAAAACCCTACTGACGTTATCACTGACGGCTGGGAAGTTCACGGTTACATGTCTTCTAACGTTCGTGTTGTCGACGGTAAAACAGTAGACACTGAATTCGGTAAGCCAGATTACAAAACAGCGGGTACTCACGGTAAGAGTACTAACCAAGTTGAATTTGTAATTAAGAAGCACTCTGAGTACCAAAATGGTGTGTGGGCGGACTACGTTCTTCGTACTGAATATGGTAACGGTAACTCATACGCTTATTCTTCTGAAGGCGGACAAAAGAAGAATGATGATTCTCAGTTCGAAGTAAAAGAAGCTTTCGTTGAGCTCGGCGGTATTTTAGGTGAAGACACTTCTATTTGGGGTGGTCAACGTTACCTAAACCGTGCAGCAGGTCTTTTATCTGGTGAGTTCTGGAAACAATCATCTGGTATTGGTGCAGGTATTCAAACTAAGCTTGCAGGACATACTGCTGGTATCGCTTATGTAATGGCTGATCCTGATGCAGGTTCTGCAGATTCTTATGCGATTGACTGTAAGCAAAAAGATGGCACTACATCGACAGATCCTAATAAATGTAAAGTTAATAAAAACGGTGCAAAAGAAAGAGAAACTCTCTCTTCTATCGATTTGTACTACTACGGCGTGGATGCGGGTATCGGCAGCCTAGACTTTGACTTTAAATATGGTC
Source organism: Vibrio sp. FF145 (assembly GCF_041439075.1). Taxonomy (NCBI): domain Bacteria; kingdom Pseudomonadati; phylum Pseudomonadota; class Gammaproteobacteria; order Vibrionales; family Vibrionaceae; genus Vibrio; species Vibrio sp. FF145. Next base: position 12,271 of record NZ_JBGONH010000074.1, on the reverse strand, counting down.
AGAAACACATTAATAATGGTGAGGATCAAGATGGTTTCGGAGCTGCTGTAACACTAAACACAAGCTACTATGGTCTAGACGGTTGGACTCAAAATGCCATTGCTTATGGTTCTGGTGTAATGCAAAACCGTGGTGTTAACTTCGGTGGTTGGTCTGGCGGCGATGATAAAGCTGAGTCTCTATTCTTAACTTCTTACGGTGTACTAAACATTTCAGAAAGATGGCAGCTAGGTACGGAAGCTGTGTACTTTACAGCTCTTGACCAATTGTTTGGTGCTGACGGTTTGACTCGTTACATGGTTGCTGCTCGTCCTTCTTACAAGCTGAACGACAACGTTCGTTTAGAAGCAACGGCTTCTTACGGTCACGAAGAGGGTGATGAAGGTTACTTTGGTGGTCGTACTGGCGATGCTGTAGAGAGCGATATTCTTAACCTAGAAATTGCAACTGCATTTACAGCGAACTCTGACTACTTCGGTCGTCCACAAGTTAAGCCTTACATTAGCTACATTAAAGCTGATGATGAAGCAAGTGCTAAACAAATTGGTATCGATAACGGTAAAGACGAATTTGTATTCGGTGTACACACTGAAATTTGGTTCTAAACCGTTTAAAGTATAAGGCAGCCATTGGCTGCCTTTTTCCGTTTCCCCCAACAACAACCAATAGTGAGAGAGATTACAATGACAAATAAAAGCTCTATGTTAGCCGTGGTACTAGGTGCCTTGCTAAGCGGTTGTGCTTCCGATGCTCAGGTTCAAACTAAACTCGATGCACCCACTAATGCAGAAGTATGCTGCAGCGATTTTTCGCAGTACCCATACGCACAATTGAATGATAATGAAGATTTAAAGTTTGATATCGACTTGGGATCACCTGTCGGTACATTTACAACAGGTAATAGCCACTTTGCAGCGTTCAAGTTCAGCGAGCGCTCAGGGGAGATGGTCGTTAAGCTATCGAGCTTAATGATCGATGATTCAGTTTTTGCTCCAGAAGCCATGCTTCTAGATGAAAACTTTAAGCTAGTGCAAACATTGAAGTTTGAAGACTTTAAGGTTCAGGCATCCGACGCTTTTACTCGCACGAGTTACATTGAGCGCTTGCGTATTGATGCGAGTAAGACACCTTATATTGTTATCTACACGCCTGCTGATGAGCTTGGCAATAAGGTGAAAGTTGATCACCCAGCAAAGGTGCGAGCAAAAGAATTTGGTGAGGTGATGCCTATGGTCACCGATCCGGTATACACGAATCAATTAGGTGGTCGTTTAGAGTTAGAAATTAAAACTTTAAAACTTCGCCCTTACCGAGCTAAACCTGCCGTAGCGCCAGTCGTTGCTGCCCCTGCCGCTATGGCAGCGACTGCAACAGCTGTTGTACCGAAGAAAGCAGACACGCAGATACGTGTGCAGCAAGAGACAAAAGACTTCTATTTGTCTGCTATACAAAATGCGGTGAAGTCAGGTGATATACCCAAAGCTTTAGGTTTGTTAGATGAAGCGAAGGCGCTTAATGTTGAAGGTGCACAAGAAGCTTTTGTGCGAGCCGTCAACGCAAAATAGCTTGTTAGCTTGTTAGCTTGTTAGCTTGTTAGCTTGTTAGCTTGTTAGCTTGTTAGCTTGT
>NZ_JBGONH010000074.1:0-10547 GCF_041439075.1 Vibrio sp. FF145 | reverse complement strand
GTTAGCTTAAGAGCTTAAGAGCTTAAGAGCTTAAGAACTTAATAGCTTAGTAGGCTTAATGGCTTAGCAGCCCAGTATCTTAGTCGCTTAGATAGAGATAGAAATAAAGATAGAACGCTCCTTTAAAGGGGCGTTTTTTATATCTGAATTTATAGACACTTCAAGTTTAGAGGTCGTTATGCAATCTGAATTGATTATTATCGATGAGTTCTTTATTCCACAGTTGAATCGAACTCGAACGCTCCGCATTTACCTTCCTGCGGGGTATCACCAAGCAGAGCACGCTTATCCTGTCTTATACATGCATGATGGGCAGAATGTCTTTGAGGAGTCTACAGCGAAGTATGGGATGTGTTGGGACGCACAAACGACACTCGATGAGATGCAAAGGCTCGGTAAGTTATCTGGGTTAATTGTTGGCGCCATCGACAGCAGTCATGAGCTTAATGGCATGGAGCGTTATAATGAGTATTCGCCTTGGCGCGCTAACCAAGAGACAAAAGAGTTGGGTGTTGGTGATGAGCTACTTAAATTTGGTGGTCAAGGGGACGAGTATATGGCGTTTATCTGTCATACATTGAAGCCTTATATAGACCAAACATACAGAACAAAGCCGAACCGAGAGTTTACGTACCTAGCTGGCAGTTCAATGGGCGGGCTAATTAGCTTATATGGTGGCTCACTGTACCAGAATACCTTTGGCGTGCTTGGGGTTTTCTCTCCGGCGTTTTGGTTCAATAAACCCTCATGCTTCGAGTATATGAAAGAGTTTAACTTTCTGTCTCCAATGAAAATATATATGGATATGGGAACGGATGAAGCTCGTGAAGAGACAAGCGTGGATTTTGCTGACGTTTATCTGAGTGGTTCAAGGGAAATGAACACGTTACTCACTCAAAAGCCGAACGTGACGCTGTTTTATCAAGAAGGGCAAGGTCATCAACACAATGAACTGGCTTGGTCGTTGCGATTCCCGGATTTTATCGACTTTATTTTTAGACAATAAAAGAAGGCCTAACTCCGTTTTGTCTTCGTAACCGGTGTATTAGGCCTGCTTTTTTATCGCTTTATAGCCGTATCACTTTATACGTCTATAAAGCGATAGGCTTAGTATCAGCAAAGCTAGCCCTTGGCTGCTGACAATTGTTGCTTATTGCGCTTGTTCAACAAGTAGTCCTTGCTCATCAAGCTGTTGTGTTGCCTTGCAAAGTCGGGCTTAGCAAATTGTAAATCGCGTAAGATGGCGTTATTTGGCTTTGGTTGAATCTCAAACTGCGCTTGTTTGTCGTTGACCGTGACCTGTTGTTGGTGACTGTCGATCATGATCTCTAACGATTGTGTTAATGGTGTCGAGATTACGGCAACAGACTCATGGTTTATGTCTAGCGTAAGCACCAATGTGATTTCGGGACTTACCGTATCTTCTAGATTTGACTGAATCTTGTAATGAGAAATCCCATTTTTGGATTCAAATGACAGTCGTAGCTGGTTTCCTTGACCAAAAGGCAACGAAGCCACTAATTCGCTCCAACAACTTGGGAAGTTTGGTGTTAGGTGTATCTGATTGTCCAATAAGCGTGGGCAATATCCCAAATAGTCCTGTTGCGCGTTACGAGCGTATTCTGAAACGGACCAGGCTTGAGCAAACGTCCCTGATTCTACAAGGTCGCGGTCACTATCTTGGAAAGCGTCTAAACTCTCACTCATTGTCCCTCTACAGCCTTGTGTAAGGATCTGTTTTGCCAAGTTTTTGGATAGTTGGTAACTGAGATCTTGCTGCTTAAACTTATTGAGCGCCGTAATGGTAAAGCCCGCATTCCACCCCCAGATCGTCCCGTTGTGATAAGCCGCGTCCTTGTGGTACATAGCTTGATTGTCGTGATAAGGATGAAAATCGACATGCTCTTGTTGTAAGGAGCAGATGCCCCATGGGAACAATAGCGTTTCTACCGCGTTCTTGACGATGTATTGCTCTCTTTCATTCTGATTAAGCGGACGTTTCTGAGGAATTGAAATCGTCATCAACTGATTCGGGCGCACGCTATAATCAGGCACATCACCTTGCGATAAATGGTCGGCTAGGCGATGGTTTTTATCATCCCAAAACTTGGTGGCGAAACTCTCTTGCACTTTTCCTGCTTGGATTGTCCAGCTCTTTTCTGATTCAGAGTCGCCCACCAGAATAGCGAGTTGAATAGCGCAGTTTAAGCTTTCAAACCACAAAGCTTGGATGTCATTGGCTTTAGGCCCGCGAGGAGACCAAGGTGTCATCCCATCAATTTTTGCATCCATCCACGTATCAGGGTGGCGATGTGCCATCAGACTGTCTTTATTCGAATAATCTTCATTCAAGCCATCTTTACTCAAGCTATCTTTATTCAAGTAATGTTTTTCGACACCCGTGATGAAACGCTTGAGAGTGGGATAAATGGCCTTAGCGAACGCCACATCGCCAGAGTAGTTGATGTACTCAAGGGCTTCACGAATCATCCAAGGAGTACCATCGGTGGTGTTATAAATGATGTTCGTTTTACTGGTCACTCGATTCGGGATTCGGCCGTAATTCGCGGAATTTTCGTCGAGCATCTGCATGGACGCAAAGTTTTCAATGATCTCTTTTGCTTCACTAAACAGCCCATTAACCAAGCTTGTGCCCGACAAAGCGATAAAGGTGTCACGGCCCCAGCAGTCCTTGAACCAAGGTAATCCAGCCCAAATGCCCGTGCCGAACTCATGACTCACAAAGGTTCGGCTTGCAAGGCGCGACCACATAACCGCTTGGTTGTATTCAAGGTCGTTGGTCCACAAATAATTATTGGTTAAGAACTCATAAATCCGCTGTTGGTGAAGAACGTGTTCGTTATTTTTGACGGCTTGATTAACCAATGAACTAGCGGCTTTAAGGGTTTCAGCAAAGCCGAGGTAGACGATGAGTTCAGTTTGTTTATCTGACGTCGTGAGCATGAGTTTTGTATTGCTCTCTGAGAGCTGAACTAGATCGCGAAGTTCAGGGTGAGCGTCTAGCGAGATCTCTCGTGCATGTACTGCATGATTGCTTGCGATGGCGACAAATCTTGGGCAGCCGTCTGGACAAACTTGGGGGCTGAGTTCTATGACGATATTTGAGTCTGAAATATGAACTTTAGAGTGCGTTGTCGGTATGTTGAGTTCTGGAATTAGGCTTAAAGCGCTCGGTTTGTTTGATGAAACCGTAAGCGATACAAGTCTAGAGCCTTGAATCAGGTTCAGCGACTCTCGACTATTCTCATAATGATGCTCAATACCATAAGGCGTCAGGCTGGCACGTTCAGCCTCTAACTTATTATTGAACTTGCCGTCGATATAGCTAGCGAAGGTTCCCAGTATCCAACCTTGGTGGTGACGATATTTGCCACCGTTTACATAGCTATAGGTTGCTCCATGATAGTAACCATCGACATTATCCCCGAACACAAACGGAAATGACTGTGTCTCTGAGATGGTGAGTTCTTGGAACAGTTGGTCATGTGGCATTGCAAATTCAGGGTGTTGCCAGTGAGGTAGCGTCTCCTCAATCTCAGCCTCAATCAGGTGAGTATCAATAGGCTCACGTTGAGGTGTTGATAGATCATTGTATTCCCCCTTGGTTACGGTGATCGTTGGCGTCGAAGAGCCAAATTGCACCTTCAAGGAGTATTGACCAGCGACAGCGGGAGAGAGCAGCAGATCATTGCCAATACCTTGTGTGTTGATAAGAGGCATCGCTTGTTCTAATTCGCAGAGTGTGGCTTCACTTTCATGCCCTGAAAGCGTCCATTGCTTGGTGCCATCTGAATCCGAAATTTTGAAGCGATAAAGGTCGGTAGATAAGCATAAGTTTGCTCTGTAAGAGCCGTCTTGCTCTTTGAACAATGGGGTGTCTAACCCCCAGCCATTGAACGTACCTTTTAGGTAAAGAGTAGGGATTTGCATAGCGAGTTGATTTCCAAAACAAAAAAGGCACAGCATGCGCTGTGCCAAAGGACAATAGGATATTAATAAAAAGAAAGGTTATTTGGTGATTTGTTTCGCTGCTGTGTCTAGTGCTTCTCTAACGGTTTGCTTGCCCTGCATTGCGTTATCGATAGCCGCACCTTCAGCGAACCAGTAAGCCGTCATTTGCGGGATGTTTGGCATAATTTCGCCGTTTTCAGCATTCGTCATGGTTGATTTGATGCGATCATCGCTCTCAAGAATTTTTTGGAATGATTTTAGTGTCACCGCGCCAAGAGGCTTGTCATCATTCATGGTTTTCAGAGCGTCGTCTTGGAATAGGTAGTTCTCTAAGAACTCGACAGCAAGATCAGTATTTGGACTCGCAGCATTGATACCCGCACTTAGGATTCCAACAAATGGGTTACCTTTACCGCCATTTAATGTCGGCAGCTCCGCAACGCCATAATTAACACCAAGCTTGTCTAAGTTACCCCAAGACCAAGGGCCATTAATGGTCATTGCCACATTGCCGTTGGTGAACTCTGCTTCTGCGACTGAGTAATCCATATTCGGGTTAACTACCTCTTGGTTTACCATGTCAACTAAGAATTGAAGGCCGCGAACACCCGCTGCATTGTTAACACCTGTGCTTTTAGCGTCATAGCCTGTTGCTGTTTTTTCAAACGCAAAGGCACCACCAGCAGAGATCATCGGCCACGTGAAGTACGCATTTTTCACATCCCACATGATGGCTTTTTTGTTTTGCTTAGCCATCTCTTTCTGAATGTCAGCAAGCTCTTCCCATGTTTTTGGTGGGTTTGGAAGTAGGTCTTTGTTGTAGATTAGAGAAGGTGCTTCGATTGCTAGAGGGTAGCCCACAACTTTACCGTTGACTGTCACCGCATCCCAACTGAAGTCGACAAGCTTTTCTTTGAATTCTTTACTTGGATTAAGTTCGTGAAGTAGCCCTGATTCTGCGTAGCCACCAAAACGGTCGTGTGCCCAGAAAATGATGTCAGGGCCGCCGCCTGTTGCTGCGTGTTGTTGGAATTTAGCTTCCAGTGAGTCTGGGTACTGAACGTTAATTTTTACACCAGTATCTTCTTCGAATTGTTTACCAATTTCAGCAAGACCGGCATAACTTTTATCGCCATTGATCCAGATTGTGATTTCACCTTCTTCCATAGCAAAAGCCGGTGCATTGAAAAGAGTAGCAAGGGTACAAATAGACAGTGTTTTCAATAGAGGTTTCATAATTTCATTCCATATTCAGAAGGTTATCCATAACGATAATCACTTCTATCAGTTCTTATTATCTGCTGAAAATAATATCGACTAATTTAGCCTTTGAGAAATAGGTAAACGCACCTTTGATATAGTAAAAAGCTATAGCAATGCCGATACAGTGCTGTTTTACAGGCGATCGCCATAGTTTTGTGAAGTGGCGCGTATAGAGAAATGTGAAGGCGGGCTCAAACTATTTTTGGGTGATGAAAGCCATCCAAAACTAAGCGTTAGGTTGCTTAGGTTAAGATGTGAAATGTTGGAGAGAATCGATGGCTTTGGGTAATAAAAAAGGCAAGGAGAACCTTGCCTTTGGTGTGTTGAATTTAACGTATGATTACAGTTTTACAGCAAATGATTCATACGGTGCCAGTTCAAGCTTGGCCGACAACTCAGTGACCGTTTGATAGTTATTGATCAGACAATCAAGCGTCTGAGTTTGGTATTGTTCAGGTATATCCAGTGTCAGGTTGTCGTTTGAGAAGTTACAAACTACAAACAGCTTTTCACCATCCAACTCACGGACGTAGGCGAAAACCTTGTCGTGTTCTTCAAAAACAGGAATGAATGAACCGTAGACAATCGCTGGGTGAGCTTTTCGTAACTCTATCAATGTCTTGTAGTGATAAAATATGGAACTTGGATCAGCCAACGCACTTTCGACGTTGATCTCTGGGTAGTTTGGATTCAGCTCAATCCAAGGTGTTCCGTCAGAGAAGCCTGCATTAGGTTGGTTGTTCCAGTGCATGGGTGTTCTAGCGTTGTCACGGCTGTTCTCGTGAATGGCGTCCATCATGTGTTCATGAGTAACACCCGATTCCGTTTTTACTTTATAGAAATTGTGCGTTTCAATATCTTTATATTGGTCCAGATTGTCAAAAGCGACATTGGTCATGCCAATCTCTTCACCTTGATAAATGTAAGGTGTACCTTTTAAGAAGTGCAAACACGTCGCCAGCATTTTTGCTGACTCAACTCGGAAGTGTTTGTCATCACCGTATTTTGAAACCAAACGTGGTAAATCGTGGTTGTTCCAAAAAAGGGAATTCCAACCACCATCGGCCAGCTCTAGCTGCCACTTGGTCAGCACATTTTTGAACTCTCGAAGATCAAGCGAAATAGGGTTCCATTTGTCACCGTTTTCCCATGTCAGGGTAATGTGCTCAAATTGGAATACCATAGAAAGTTCATTTCTACCTTGTCCGCTGTATAGCTTGGCTATTTCTGGTGTTGCGCCCCAAGTTTCTCCTACGGTTAACAAATCCTTGTTACCAAAGGTCGCCTGATTCATTTGTTGTAATAGCTTGTGCAGCCTTGGTCCGTTACCAGTGATTCCTTTATCGATCTCCTTACCAATAAGATCAATCACATCTAAGCGGAAGCCGCCGATGCCAAGGTCAATCCACCAGTTCATCATAGTATGAACTTCTTCTTGAACCTTCGGGTTTTCCCAGTTCAAATCTGGCTGACGTTTCGAGAATAGATGGAAGTAATATTGTTGTGTGAGTTCATCCCACTGCCAAGCACTTCCGCCAAAGATCGAACCTTGGTCATCCGGTGCGCTGCCATCCGGTTTTGCATCGCGCCAAATGTAATAGTCTCGATACGGATTGTCTTTTGAAGAGCGTGCTTGCTCGAACCAACGGTGCTCATCTGACGTATGGTTTACCACTAGGTCCATAACAATCTTAATGTCGCGTTCTTTCGCTTCGTCCATCAGGCGTTTCATCTCTTCCATCGTGCCAAACTCTTCAGCAATCGCTTGGTAGTCGGAGATGTCGTAGCCGTTATCGTCCATTGGAGATTGATAAACAGGAGAGAGCCAAATGACATTAATGCCCAGTTCTTTAAGGTAATCGAGTTTGCTGATGATTCCATTTAGGTCACCGATACCGTCATTATTCGAGTCTAAAAAGCTACGCGGGTAAATTTGGTAGACCACTGCGTCATGCCACCATTTCTGTTCCATCTCAATGTCCACTTAATAAGTTAATTGACCTTACTATAGTGATTTCATCTTACACTGGGAAATAGCATTACTAATGCTCTCTATAGAAAAATCCTATATCATGAGCTCTATCCGCTGCGCACTGTGTTCAGTGGTTTAATTTGTTGAATTTCTAACCTCGCATTTTGTGATCGAATGCAAACTAAGAGAATCCTATGAACAAGCTATACCGATACTTTCTGATGGTTGCGCATACTGGCAGTATTAAAGGTGCCGCGGAAAAGCTGAATATTAGCCAGCCCTCCTTGACCGCTGCGATCAAGAAATTAGAGAGTGATGTTGGTGTGGCTATTTTTACTCGTAAGTCAAAAGGCGTAGAGCTTACCGAGTACGGGTTGTTGTTTCGGGAGTTTGCACAAGAACAGCAAGAAAAGCATCTGTCGTTAATGCACCGCTTTACCGACATGCAGCAGCGCCAATCCGGTAAATTGAAGCTCGGCACTGGGGAAGCTTGGTGGGAACAATTTGTTTGCAAGGCGGTTGAGGAATACAAGCAACAAGAACGAATGGGCTCGCTACATTTGGAGTTCGGTAACAACTTGTCTTTGATGCACCATTTGGTTCAAGGCGATATCGACTTGTTTGTTGGCCATGAAATCTATGGGCTGCATGAGCGATGCAAAGTAACGTTTTACCCACTCTTTCAAGACAAAGAAGCGGTGTTTGTTCGAGCTAACCATCCATTGCTAACGAAGAAGCACTTAGACCCGATCTTGTTAAGGCGTGAGGTGTTGGCGTTTCCAATACTCCAAGTGACCCCCGATCACTCTCGACATAACTCTGTACTGTCTGACCACGTAAATTCACAGCCTGGCGGGCGTGATACTGAGATGGTTGGGCGAGATGTCTATGACGTTGACTCTCTTTTTGCGAGTTTAGATATGTTGAGAATGTCTAATGCTGTCATGCCATACAGTCATAAAATGTGTGACTGGATGAAAGACAAAGGCTTCGAAACCTTACTGATTGATGACTCTAAGTTAGGAAACGTTGGCCTCTACGCGAAACAGGGAGCGGAAGACCTCAAGATCAAGACGTTCATTGAGATCTTACAAAAAGCCAATTTTGATTAAGCATTACATGAAATACGAAACTCCTTTTGGTAAGCGTCCTGTTTTGGTTGTGCAAGGTGGTTTAAATAAAGTCTAAATTTGAACTTGCAGTGATCTGGTAGTACAATATAGCTATTGAATGAGTGATGACATTCAACTAACTAAAGCAACAAATACAAACAGGGTGAGTGATTATGGACACAGCAAATGTAGAAACCGTCAGTTTCTTAAAAAAAAATGCGGCTAACTTGCCTTTAAGTGAACCACTAACGATCACGCAAAATGGAAAACCTACGTATGTAGTTGAGTCGTATGAAGACCATAAAAAACGTCAAGATGCCATTGCGCTAATGAAACTGGTTAGCTTTGCAAAAAATGATGTTGTTCAAGATCGTGTAACTTCGTCTAGAGATTTAAGAAGTCGATTAGCTGCCCGTAAGTAACAAAGGTAAATATGACTCATAAAGTAGAAATTCAATACACGGAAACATTTGAAAATTCGCTAAATGATTCGATTGATCACCTAACTCAATGGAATGATGAAAAATCAGTCATTGAAGGGGTTGAGAGTCTTTTAGATGCCTTTGAAGAAAATGTGAGCCATAACCCTGACATGTACTCTAGATGTTCTGAGCTTGTAGGGTTGGGGGTCACTAGTATCAGAGAGTTCAAAAAATCGGGCTTTAGGCTGTTTTATGAGGTGAATAATGGCACGGTTATAGGCCTGGTCTTATTAAGGCAAAAACAAGACATATCAATGGCTCTCGTTGATTATTGCATCATACATAAATAGAGTTATAGCAGAGATTTAGCTGATGTACTTATAACCCCGTTTAGTGACTTACAGGGTGTGTTTTAATTCGAGTTAAGTGGCTGTTGTTAAAAGCTTTATGTTGTGTTCGCTTTAAAATCCAAAGGCTATCAGCCGTAATAGAAAGCCCCTCTACACCCATTCGCTTACTCTTTGGTCTGGTGACCTGTTTTCTTCGCAAACTTTTGCATAGCCTCAGCAAAGGTTGTTGCCCCACCTTTAGCTTGTACCTGTACTACCTTATACCCCAATTTTTCTAGCGCTTGGCGCTCTGCTAAAACAGCGTCATCGTCTTGCTGGCTGCCCTGTGCTGGTTGATGAAGGTAACACCCTTCTAGTTGACCATCTTCGACCAGTTGGTGGTGTTTCAGTGCATTGATATCAAAATTCATAATCAGTCTTTTCGTGTAAATGGGGAATACCTTTGGCAAAGCCCGCAAGTATCTATAATTCGATTGTTTGTACCATAAGGCATTTTAACCATAAAAAGCGAATGGAAAAACAGTAAACCAGTGGAATGTAATCGGGAGCGGTTAACCTTAGAAAGGGGTGAGGTAACAGAGATCGTGCTGGCTCGTTTTTGGACATAAATGTGTCAGAAACTTTACTATCGAGGTGTCGATAAGTGTGGTGATTTCATTGATTATTGCCTCAGTCCTTATAGTGATGAAGCGGTTACTAAAACCTTATTGTATTGATTTTTCCTTGCGTTTAATAATCAATAGTGCCAAAAAAGATACAGCTAATGCCATTATAGAAACGGTTGTTCCGATGTTCCCACTTGGTGCAAAGTCCCAATCATTAAAGAAAAATGCGGGTACGATAAAAACTTCCACTGTATATATCCACAAATTATAAATCGTATGAAAAATTATAGCGCTATATATACTCATGTATTTCAGTAGAACTATTGATGCAGTGATACCTAGAGAAAAAGCAACGACAGGGTCTTCATGGCCGTAGGCGAATAAGAGTGACGATAAAATTACGCCTACAAACTTGTTTCTCAAAAGTAAGCATATGCTACTTAGCAAGATAAACCTGAAGAAAAACTCCTCTGATAACGGAGCTAATATAACGGTTTCGAAAAGATAATTTAGTTTCTCGCTTACTTCCAGTTCACCACTAACGAGAAATCCTACGATATAGTCGACTTCTTGCCCCGTGATATATTTCCGGATAAATTCCATATAGAACAACGTGATACAAGCCACGCCAATCGCTAGCACAGTAATTGGGAATACATGATGAGTAAAAGAGGAAACTTGTGGAGTTACTGAAAAGAGGCTATTTTCACTTTTCTTTAAAGTAAGCATCATCACAAACGCCACCACCCAAAAAAGGCCTCGAAGATCATTAAAACCCATGTCGCCCCATAGGTAATATGTAAGCGTGTCATGAACCCCGCATTCTAATCTTTCAGCGCGAAGAATAAGAT
>NZ_JBGONH010000073.1:0-19451 GCF_041439075.1 Vibrio sp. FF145 | reverse complement strand
AGGCATGACAGAATCGGTTGGTACTTATCCCGTCATGTTCCCTCAGTAATGACAAAGGGGAATTAGTTCATGGAACGCTGATAACAAAAAAGAAAGTAGCAGCCGAGCTACTTTCAATTATACCTACCCCGTAATAGCCCACTCACCGAATGGAACATTGTGAGCCTTTATCGTATTCCCTAAGAGAACTTTCCTCACTTGCCAACCGTGGCGAATGTAATCACGATCAGATAGAAAGTAACCATCTCCCGACCAATGGGGCTGTCTGTGTTCTAAGCTCTGATTTTTATCATGTAGAAACTGAGTATCTGAATGGCTCAAACAAGCCTTTCTTAGTTCAGGGAACAGATTACGAGTATGTTTTGACCATGCAAGGATAATGGTTCTTACGGTTTTGGTTTGATGGTAACCACCAAAAGGATCGCTGTTGTCAGAGTCGTATTCTGTAAGGGTGGCAACAATCACCGCTTTCGCCCAATCAGGCACATCTAGGTCGTCCTGAAATTCTTGTTCTTTTTGACGGTGAAGCTCGAAGGCTTTTTGCTGCTCTATTCGTTTAAGCTCCTCTTGCTTTTGTTCTTCAGCCTTAGCGTTTGCTGTGGCCTCTTTTGCTTTATGCCGTGCAATCAATATTAGTTGTTGATCAAAGTGGTATTGCTTTAACTGTTCAACGATTTTCTGGTAGTGATTAGCTGGTGGTCGCTTTTCCAGTTGAGCTTTGTATTGCTCTCTTTCGTCATACTCCATTATAGCTAGGCAATGCTCAGCAAAGCCTTGGTCATTACCACCACAACCTAAATCAAGACGACACTCATAGATATCTTGATTAGAGAAATGAACACGTACATAAGTCTTATCGTAACCACCTACTGGATTGGTCAATGCGACAGACAAGGCAAGAGCTTCAAACTCAGCAAAAGGGTATTGGTGCTCTTTTTGAAACGAACGGGACTCAGAAGCCGTCACTTCTACAAATACAGGGGTAATGTTATTTACTAGGGATTCCATTTTATTCTCCTTTGAATAAATTAGATTGGATATTCCCTAGAGTGATATAGGTGTGAAATTGTTTTGATTGGCTTAAGTGAGAGTGATAATTATTATCTATTGATGTCGGTCAGAAAATCTATGTTAAAATAGAAACATACTTAACATGAAGTCAGCTTCATTCTTTAATCGTATATTTAGTCTTAAGCGAGTCCTAGTTAAGCTAGTAATATTGCCATCTAGGGTATAATGCGGGGTTTCTTTTGGTTGTCTATCTATTATGTATATTAATATCAGTTAGTTACAATCAAAAGGGCGGCATGATGTAAATCATCCCCCTTTCTCGTAACAGAGAAAGTCATACATAAGCTTTAGAAAGCGGAGACTTCGGTCTCCGTTTTTTTATGCTTTGAAATCGTCACTCCCGACAGCGAGGCTCGAGCGTGATAGGGAATCTTTATCGTCTACTTATAGAAACCTGACTGCCAATGGTTACTCTTGCCTCTCATGGTATCCTCCGCTCAATATTGCTCTTTATGATTTTGAGTCTTATATTCAATGGTACAGTTATGACATTGATTTAACATGGATAGCTGTTGAGTGAAGGACAATAAATACTTGATTGAATATAGATTAATCAAGTCAACAATAAGTCAGTGGAGACTCCCCAATGAAAAAATTACTTTCAGTACTTGCTGTATCTGCAGCGGTAATGGCACCGGCAGCATTTGCTTCTTCGCCTGTTATGTTTTCAACAATTAATGGCTTCAACGCTCCGGATTCTGATGCGGTTGGCGGTGTACGTCTGGCTCTGCTTCACGGGCAAGTCAATGACCTTAAAGGTGTCGACCTTGCGGTTGTTGGTATGTCTGAGACGCAAACCACGACAGGTGTGAATCTTGGTATTTTTGGTGCATCAAAAGTAAACCAAGAAATGACAGGTGCTTCACTAGGTTTCTTTAACTGGAACACAGGTAAAACAACAGGTGTTAACCTAGGTGCTGTTAACATTACTAATGATGTAAAAGGCGCGAACGTGAGTTTCGTAAACTACTCCGAAGGTAACACTATGGTGGATGTTGGCGCTGCGAACCTTTCAGAGGTGTCTACGGTTCAGGTTGGTATCTTCAACAAAACCAATAAAATTGAAGGTGTACAGATTGGCCTGATCAACTGTGCTGACAATGGTTTTTTCCCGTGCTTCCCAATTGTGAATTTCGCTAAGTAAGACGGTAGCCGCGCTGGTTTCAATACTGGTGAGCGACGTTCTTACCAAGGCTTAAAGCTATCCATGATTGAACCTATCAACGCCTTTACTTCTATGTTTAGGCGTTATTTTACATCTGCTATCTCACTCCTTAAACGTTACTGTAAGCATGTTGTTTTATACTTTTGTTGCGATGTTCTAACTTTTGAGTACAATGCGCGCTAAATTTTCAACGATGACTTACATGCTTTGATTAATCCCCATACCGTCGATTTTAAAAAGGCTTTCTTAAGTCTGACCGCCAGCTTTTTAGTGGTTTTTAGCTTGTTACTTGTTGATTCAGCGGAAGAGTCAGAAAAGCAGTATGGAATTGAAAACCAAGGCGTGACACGCTCTTTAACGGAGCTTACACAGATTATTAATGCGCTTGAATATAATATTGCCGCACTTTATCCGCTGCATGGGGATACCTACGTATTCTCACATGAGCAAAAGGTCGAAGGTGATACGTGTTACTTCACCAGTGAGGAGCAAGCTGCCCCACGATTTGATTTTATGTTTTCTGGCCCAAGTGAGATGTGCGATCTAACGTCGGAGCTTCATTTAGAAGCAGGTAAGCGCCTGTTCATCGCGCCGACCATGGCTTATTTTGCCAATACCATTGATACTATCTCTGCGATTTACTTCATTTCAAAAGAGAAGTTCATTATCTCTTCGCCTTCTGACTTTGCCAGTTACATCAAGGGCGACACCTTTGATTCAGTCGTCAATAGTCGCCCTTATTGGGTGAATACGATTCGTTTTGGCTTAGCTCAGGGTCAAGATCAAGTGGTGTATACCGGCCAATACGATGACTACCTAACAGGGAAGAAGGTAGTGACCTTAACCAAAGGTATCTATGTTGATGGTGAGTTTAAAGGAGTACTCGGTGTTGATGGTTACGTCTCTAATCTCGTCTCGAATCCCGTTCATGGATACAAGGTGACGAGCGCAAGAGGAGTAAACAAATATGGACTGTTGGACTTTACCTATTCACGACCTTTGTACGTCGATGGAATTAATACTGAGTTATACCTGACTATTGAAGAAGGAAAGAGTGAGCATTTCTTACATTTGCTGGAACTGGAGCGGGTTCAATTACTGATTTTGTTAGCTTTGTACTTTATCTCAGCACTATGGTTGTGGCGGTTTTATACCAAGCAAGAGCACAAGCGATTGAAGAATTTAGCGATGCTCGACCCATTGACTGGTTTATATAATCGGCGTGGTTTTGAAGCTCGGTTGCTGAACCAAAATGAGGAGCCAATTATTGGTGTTGGCGTATTTGATATCGATGATTTCAAAGTGGTGAATGACCAGTATGGTCATAAGGTGGGAGATGAGGTGATTTGCCATGTTGCTCAGTTAATGCTGAACAGCGTTAGGCAGAAAGATATCGTGGCGAGATTTGGTGGTGAAGAGTTTGTTGTCGCGATTACGGGCGAATCATCCGAATTACTTTCATCGATCTTTGAACGAATTCAAAATGACATTAGTTTACAAAGTTATCGATGCGCGACCGGTGACAAGATTAATATATCAGTCTCCGGGGGAGCGACGCTTTACTCTCTGTACAAGTTCGACAGCATTGGACACTTGTGGGAAAACCAGAGTATTCGTTCATCAGATGAGCAGCTTTATAAGGCGAAGGCCGCAGGCAAGAATCAAGTGTCTATTCACGTACATTAATCCGTGAACTGCAGTTTAGAGCCTAGTCGTTTGCTAGGCTCTTTTTTATCTAAGGAAAAAGACTCTTAAGATGAAACAGTAGCTAAGAATAAAATGCAGCTAAGGCCAAATGTCTTCCGACGAGGTGTTACTTCTTCACGCGGACTTTTCTCATCCACTTCTGATGAACACCACGGCGTAAGCTCTGGAAGCTGTTTTCTACTTTGTCGACACCAAGCAGAATCACTAGCGCCATTAGCGTGATAATAACCGACTGCGAAAGGTGGCCAAGTGCGATCATCATACCTAATGCAGCGAGTACCCAGATAATCGCCGCTGACGTGACACCATGAATTTTTCCATCCAATGTCATCATTACCCCAGCACCAAGGAATCCAACCCCCGTAATTATCTGACCAAGTACACGAGCTTGATCGAGTGTGTTGGGGGATAGGCTAATCGCCATGGTGAGGAAGAAGTAAGTACCGCTAATGATAAGGATCGATGTCCGGATCCCGACGGGTTTACCGCGTGTTTGCCTTTCGATTCCTATCAACGATCCACACAGCATACATGCAGCAAGGCCTGCCCAGCTAAAGGGGGCAAGGTTGAGAGTTTGTTCTATAAATTGTGACATATCACCCCTCCTAAGAATTTAGAATAGAGCCGAGTATGCTAATAATAGACCGGACGATCGAACAAAAAATTTTTGTCGTGAAGGTGCATTTAGCAACGTGTTGTCGTTACCGGTAAGCTTAGTCGCTTTTTGAAGCTCGCTCGTTATTCAATGTTTAGGTCGAGTGGTGTTTTGCTGCTGCGTCCGCCAATTTCACGGGTTAACTTAGGTACTAGATAGCCAGAAACCTCAGAGATTAATCCCTTAAAGTGGTGTTTCGCTTCTTCATCGGAGATATAGAAATGAGCAGCGCCCTGAACTTTATCAAGTACATGCATGTAGTAAGGTAAAATACCGGCGTCGAATAGCTTTTCACTTAATTTTTTCAATGAGTTAGCGCTGTTATTTACGCCTTTTAGCATTACGCCTTGGTTGAGCAGAGTCGCACCAGTTTGCTTAAGCTTATGAAAGGCTTGCTTGAGCTCTAAGTTGATTTCATTGGCGTGGTTGATATGGCTGACCATCACCACATTGAGGCGAGTTTGAGCTAACAATTGGCATAGTTCGTCAGTCACTCGCGCCGGAATCACGACAGGTAATCGGCTGTGAATTCGAACGGTTTTCACATGTGGAATTTGTTCGATGGCATTGATCAGCCAATCTAGTTCGCTGTCCTTTGCCATCAGAGGGTCGCCCCCCGACAAGATAACTTCGTTGATCTCGGGATGTTGAGCCACATAATCGAGGCTGGTCTGCCAAACAGACTTCGATCCTTTGTTATCTTGATAAGGGAAATGACGACGGAAGCAGTAACGACAGTTAATCGCGCAGCCACCTTTCACGATCATTAGCGCGCGGCTTTTGTATTTGTGTAGTAGTCCCGGAATCGCGTTGTCTTGTTCTTCCAGTGGATCAGCAGAATAGCCTTGGTGCACCTCAAACTCTTCACTTAGCGGTAAAACTTGTCTTAGCAAAGGGTCGTGTGGATTGCCTTTTTCCATTCGCTCAACAAAGCTAAGAGGAACTCGAAGTGAAAACAGCTCACGTGCTGCGAATCCTTTTTGCCACGGTGTTGGGTCTATTTCCAATGCTTCAAGCAGTTTTGTCGGGTCAGAGATCGCATTCGATAGTTGTTTGAGCCAGTTTTGCTCAACAGATTCGACTTTTCGGGTTATGATATGCGGCATTGAAATTAACTCAAAGATGTGGAAGAGAAAATCATGGCGTCAGTAAGCACCAATGAATTCAAAGGCGGTTTAAAATTCATGTTAGATAACGAGCCTTGCGCAATTATCGACAATGAATACGTTAAGCCAGGTAAAGGCCAAGCGTTTAACCGTGTAAAACTTCGTAAACTGCTGTCAGGCAAAGTGTTAGAGAAAACATTCAAGTCAGGCGAAAGCTTCGAGCTTGCAGATGTTGTTGACGTTGAACTAGGCTACCTATACAACGATGGCGAATTCTACCACTTCATGAACAACGAAACATTTGAGCAAATCGCAGCAGACGTAAAAGCAGTCGCTGATTCAGCAAAATGGTTAGTTGAAAATGACGTTTGTACTCTAACGTTGTGGAATGATAACCCTATCACTGTTACTCCGCCAAACTTTGTTGAGATCGAAGTAACTGAAACCGATCCTGGCCTGAAAGGCGATACACAGGGTACGGGTGGTAAACCTGCAACTCTAGCAACAGGCGCGGTAGTTCGCGTACCTCTATTCATCGCTATCGGTGAAGTTGTTAAAGTTGATACTCGTACTGGCGAATACGTTGGTCGTGTGAAGTAATTTGATTGTGTCCATCTTGTTTAAGGTGGCTCAGTGAAATAGAAAAGGTCGCTTATGAGCGGCCTTTTTTGTATCTGGCGATCAGGAAAAGCAGATTCGAGTAAACGAGATGCGGGATACGAAGAGCGGTAAGGGCGGATTAGAGTAAGCGAGATACGGGATACGAAAAGCAGGAAGAGCAAGAGCGAGTGAGCTAGATGTGTGTTATCCGACACACAACAAAAAAGCAGAACAAGATAATCCTGTTCTGCTTTTAGTACTTTCGTTCTTAAACTCTTCGAATCTCAGTTACCCGAATCTAGAATCTGCTCTTAACTGTTAAATCATAAAAATGAAGATAACAGACAGCGCGCTAATAAGGCCTGCAACGAAGTAGCAACCCACTTTACCTGCAACGCCGACGTGGAACTTAAGGTCGTGCATGCCGTGGTGAAGACGGTGCATTGCGTGCCACATTGGCAGTGCTAGTGTACCGATGATGAATAGCGCACCGATAATGCTGGTGGCAAACTCAGAGACACGCTCGTAGCTCATTGCATCCGCATCGATAATGCCCATTGGCACCAAGATACCCAGCACTAGAATCGTGATTGGTGTGATCATCGCGAACCAAGTACCGCCAGCGCCGAATAGGCCCCACCAGATTGGTTCATCAGAACGTTTCGGATTGTGGTTAACATTGTAATTTGTGTTCATAACGAAGCTCCTTACACCACCATCAGAACGATTAAAGAAATAAATGCCACCGCTGCCCACTGGGTCAGTACGATGATTCTTTTATCTACCAATTTGCCTTTAAGACGGATTGGCATTACTTGAGGCATCATGCTGAAGAAGGTCTGAGCGTGCAGTAAGCTGCCAAGCAGTGCCACGATGTTGATACCAACAACGATAGGGTTAGCCATAAAAGATAGCCAACCTTCCCATGCTTCAGGGCCTTTCACTAGCGAACCCAAACCGAAGGTTAGGAACAGAGTGAATAGAATCAAAGGCAGTACAGTCGCTTCACGTAGCATGTAGAAGCGGTAGAACGGATGGTTGCTCCACCATGTTCTCTTCATCTCACGAACATAAGGCTTACGATTGCTCATATTATGCCTCCTCTGCTGTTTTTACTTGCGATCCATCAGGCTTGAACATCGAGATAACGAAGTCCATTGAAGACTCAACTTTGCCTTGGTTAACTGCCGCTGCTGGATCTACTTTCTTCGGACAAACGTCAGAACAGTAACCTACAAACGTACAGCCCCAAGCACCGTTGTCGCCATTGATAAGCTTCATGCGCTCAGCTTTACCATTGTCACGGCTATCTAGGTTGTAGCGGTGAGCAAGAGCAAGTGCCGCAGGGCCGATGAATTCAGGATTTAGACCAAACTGAGGACACGCTGCGTAACACAAACCACAGTTGATGCAGCCAGCGAACTGTTTGTACTTCGCCATTTGCTCTGGAGTTTGGATGTTAGTGCCGTCTTCTGGCTTACGGTCGTTACCAATGATGTAAGGTTTGATTGCTTCCAGGCGCTCGATAAACGGCGTCATGTCGACGATCAAATCTTTCTCGATTGGGAAGTTAGCTAAAGGCTCGATCTTGAAGCCGTTCGGGTAGTCACGTAAGAAGCTCTTACATGCCAGTTTTGGCACGCCATCAACCATGATGCCGCAAGAACCACAAATCGCCATACGACAAGACCAACGGTAAGACAGGTCTTTATCTAGGTTATCTTTGATGTAACCAATCGCATCAAGTACCGACATGGTTTCATCAAATGGAACTTCAAAGGTTTGAAAGTGAGGTTCTGCATCGTGCTCAGGGTCATAACGCAGGATTTCAATTTTTTGGATTCGATTCGCTGACATTATGCTTGCTCCTCTTCGCTCTTCTTCTCACTCTCTTCTGCCGCTTTTTCAGCAGCTGCGGCTTTCTCGGCTGCTTCACCGTATAGACGAGCTTTAGGTTGAGATTTAGTAATCTTAACGCCGCTGTAGTCGATAGTTGGTGCTGCATCTTCGTTGTAGAAAGATAGAGAATGTTTCAGGAAGTTCACGTCATCACGTTCTGTGCAGTTGTCGTCTAGACGTTGGTGTGCACCGCGAGACTCTTTACGAAGGATCGCTGAGTGAACCATCGCTTCGGCAACTTCAAGGCCGTAACCCACTTCGATAGCGTAAAGTAGGTCAGTGTTGAACACTTTGCCTTTGTCTTTAATGCTGATCTTCTTGTAGCGAGCTTTTAGTTCAGTGATTTTGTCGATGGTTTCTTGCATCAAGTCTTCTTGACGGTAGATACCACAACCCGCTTCCATGGTGTGACCCATTTCAGTACGGATATCAGCCCAGTTCTCATCGCCTTCTTGAGCCAAGATGCCAGCGATGCGATCTTCAACCGCTTTCACTTGCTTAGCAATAGACTCTTCGTTCCAGCCTTTGAATTCAGCGGCACGTTTCACGGCTTGTTCACCAGCTACGCGGCCGAATACTACGAATTCAGCAAGAGAGTTAGACCCTAGGCGGTTTGCGCCATGTAGGCCAACTGAAGCACATTCACCAACGGCGAATAGGCCTTTAATACGAGTTTCACACGTACCGTTAGTTTCAATACCACCCATGGTGTAGTGAACGGTAGGGCGAATTGGGATTGGCTCTTTTGCTGGGTCTACGTTTACGTACGCTTTTGCAAGCTCACAGATAAACGGAAGACGCTCTTGCAGGTACTCTTCACCTAGGTGGCGAAGGTCAAGGTGTACGACATCACCAAGCGGGTGCTTGATGGTGTTGCCTTTCTGCTGCTCGTGCCAGAATGCTTGAGAAACTTTGTCTCGAGGACCCAGTTCCATGTATTTGTTTTTCGGCTCGCCCACTGGAGTTTCAGGGCCCATGCCGTAATCTTGCAGGTAACGGTAGCCGTTCTTGTTGACGATGATACCGCCTTCACCACGACAACCTTCGGTCATCAAGATGCCAGTGCCCGGTAGGCCTGTTGGGTGGTATTGAACGAACTCCATATCACGCAGTGGTACACCGTGGCGATAAGCCATTGCCATACCGTCGCCAGTTACGATGCCGCCGTTGGTATTACAGTGGTAAACACGACCTGCGCCACCGGTTGCTAGAACAACAGATTTTGCTTTGATGGTAACAAGTTCACCTTCAGACATGTGAATCGCGATTAGGCCTTGTACTTCGCCATCTTCAACGAGCAAATCCACCACAAAGTACTCATCAAATCGTTTGATTGTGTCGTACTTCATCGAAGTCTGGAACAGAGTATGAAGCATGTGGAAGCCGGTTTTATCCGCTGCGAACCACGTTCTCTCTACCTTCATACCGCCGAATCGGCGTACGTTTACTTCACCGTTTTCTTTACGACTCCATGGGCAGCCCCATTGTTCCATTTGGATCATTTCGCGAGTCGAGTTTTCAACAAAGTATTCAACAACATCCTGTTCACATAGCCAGTCGCCACCGCCAACAGTATCGTTGAAGTGGTTATCTAGGCTATCTTCGTCTTTAATTACCGCTGCTGAACCGCCTTCTGCTGCCACCGTGTGCGAACGCATTGGGTAAACTTTAGAAATCAGTGCAACTTCCAATTCAGGATTAGCTTCAGCTGCTGCAATTGCTGTACGAAGACCAGCGCCGCCTGCGCCGATGACTGCGATATCTGTGGTAATTGTCTTCACAGTTATTCTCCAGTGTGATGCGGAGTATTCCGCTTGTTATTATAAAAAGCTTATTGGTAGTACTTACTAATTGGCGTTACTTACTAATTAATAGTACGTAAACGGCATCAACCGTTTATTACCCCTAAGCCTTAAGTGGTAGGTTCAGTGTAAGAGAGGAAGGTATTCGAAAAGTTGATGCATTTGGGTTTTTAGGTCGGTAGTGCATATGGAGGCATAGAATTTATAGGTTATGTGACTGCAATCACGGCAATGAATTGTTGATAACGATTAGCCCACAGGGCTTGTGTTAACGGCTTGTTGAGTATGATTTTTGTTATCAATGTGGATGTAAAATCTGTATTGATAATTGTATTGTAGAACGTAATTTTCTGGCTTCATTAAAACAACATTTCGCTTTCAAGAATAGAAAGATAGAAGCTTACAAAAGCGATGAAAGGTGGTAATTTTCGTCGTCTAGAATTCAGTAATATGGAACTCAATAATGCACTCTACATGGCAACCGGCCGCAACCATTAAGCAGTTAAAGCAACGTGCTGATATCCTTAATCAAATTCGTCAGTTCTTTGTTGAGCGAAACGTGATAGAAGTGGATACGCCTGCGATGAGCCACGCCACGGTGACGGATGTGCATTTACATACCTTCAAAACTGAATTCGTAGGGCCAGGTTATGCGCACGGCCAGCCACTATTCTTTATGACTAGCCCAGAGTTTCATATGAAACGCTTGTTGGCTGCCGGAAGCGGTTGTATTTACCAAATTTGTAAATCTTTTCGTAATGAAGAAAATGGCCGTTATCACAACCCTGAGTTCACTATGTTGGAGTGGTATCGCGTTGGTTTTGATCATCATGATCTGATGGATGAGATGGATCTGCTTTTACAGCAGGTACTTAAATCAGGCTCAGCGCAGCGAATGACTTACCAACAAGCCTTTATTGATGTGTTAGGTGTTTGTCCGCTGGAAGATTCGATGGATACGCTAAAGCAAGCGGCTGCGAAACTAGGGCTCAGCGACATAGCTGACCCCGAGCAAGATCGCGATACGTTATTGCAGCTTCTTTTCAGTATTGGGGTCGAGGCGAAAATAGGCCAGCAGGTGCCTGCGTTTGTGTATGACTTCCCAGCATCGCAAGCAGCGTTAGCTAAGATCAATCCAAACGATTCACGAGTCGCCGATCGCTTTGAGGTGTATTTCAAAGGAATTGAGTTAGCAAACGGCTTCCACGAGTTAGATAAACCGCAAGAACAACTTAAGCGCTTTGAAGATGATAATACCAAACGTATTGAGATGGGCTTATCACCTCAACCGATTGATCATCACTTGATTGAGGCATTAAAAGCGGGCTTACCAGACTGTGCGGGTGTTGCTTTGGGTATCGACCGTCTGATCATGCTGGCGCTGGGCTACGACCATATCGATGATGTGACGGCTTTCCCGTTCCCGCGCTCTTAGCTCTCTATTCAGTTAGTCCTACTTACCGTTTGGCTAACTGACCAAAATACCAGTACCCACTACGGCAACAATGGCACCTATCCAAGCGTAGACGTTCGGTCTTTGCTTGGTGTATAGCCAGAGTATCGGTAACAACATGATGGGTGTGGTTGAAGATAACAGAGCGACCATACCGACATTGCCTTCCTGCAACGCATACAAAATCAACGTCATTCCTACTGCCATCGCTAGAAAACCATTAACCGCGGTAATCGCGAATATCTGCTTATTCATTGGGTTAAGTGCGCGTGAAAGTTTGGCGCCTGTTAAACGAAATGCGGAGTGAGCAACAAAAGCGGTGATCATTCGAATGGCAGAAGCGGCAACAGGGTCGATACTGGTTTGCATCACGGGTTTGGCAATGATGCCGCCCAATGCTTGGCAGATCGCTGCGGTGATTCCCAGTGCGACACCAATCCACACGGTGCCCTTGATGGTTTCAAGCTGGTTGTTGGCTTGTCCTCGACGACCAAAGAATATCGCAGTTAATACACCACTAAACACCAAAGCCGAGCCAATCAGCTCAATAGAGGTCATACTTTCACTAAACAGGAAGTAACCAAGAATCGCCGAGAACACGGCGTGACAAGAGAACAGTAAACCCGCTTGGCGCGGTCCCATTCGGTTCAAACAGGCAAATAGGGCGGTATCACCAATGAATATACCAATCAGGCCAGATAGCATCATCGGCGTGATTAGATTGGCTTCGACAGTTGACCAACCTCCGGTAAACCAAGCCATGCTCGATAAGATGATCGCGGTACAACCCATTCTCCAACGGCTATAGGCGAAAGAACCTAAGTGTTTGGCAGGCTTTACTGACATTAGGCTCGCAATGGCCCAAAGAAAAGCGGCAGCTAGAGCTAACCATTCAAATCCCATCTGAATAACATCCTTGTGTCTGGGATAAATTAGCTCATCAATATGCATCAAACCGAACTGAGAACAAAGTGATTCTTATGAAAGAACTACTTTGTTTCAGTTATTAGTTTATGTCAGCTGTCGCTCGGTGGTGTGGTTCACTTACTTTGCTTGAGTCGCGCTATACCTTAAAGCGCTCCACGTCTTGGCGCATCGACTCGGCAGCGCTACTCATTTCATTTGAGCTATTGCGACTGCTTTCAGCTTGCTGTGCAAGGTCATCAGAGGCATCCTTGATTCCTTGCGTATTGCGGCTGATGTCTTCGCT
Source organism: Vibrio sp. FF145 (assembly GCF_041439075.1). NCBI lineage: Bacteria > Pseudomonadati > Pseudomonadota > Gammaproteobacteria > Vibrionales > Vibrionaceae > Vibrio > Vibrio sp. FF145. The sequence goes on along the minus strand of NZ_JBGONH010000073.1, from coordinate 6,783 downwards.
GACCGCGCGTTGCTCTTCCGCAGCACTCGCTATTTGCAGCGCCATATCGTTGATTTCAGTGATTGCCTGAGTGATCTTAGTCAGGCTGCCATGAGCTTGTTCTGCGAAGCCAACGCTGTTCTCTGCCAGTTGAGTGCTGGTGGTCATGCTTTCAACGGCATGTTCGGTATTTTTCTGCAGCGTATCAATCATCACGCGGATTTCTTCGGTCGAGCCATGCGTTCTTTGGCTGAGCACTCGGACTTCATCGGCGACAACGGCAAACCCACGACCTTGTTCACCCGCACGAGCGGCTTCAATCGCGGCATTCAATGCCAACAGGTTGGTCTGTTCGGCAATGCCTTGAATGGTGGATAGGATCTGGTTGATGCTTTGAGCATTACTCTCTAATTCACGAATAACATTGGCTGCATCTTCAACCTGAGTCGCAAGGCCTGTAATCGCATCGCGGTTTTGTTGGATAACCTCTTGGCCTTCGTTACAAGCGGTAGCGGATGCCTGAGATGCGGAGGCGGTTAATTCGGCATGGCTGGCCACTTCAGCTGCGGTGGCGGACATTTCATGAATCGCCGTCGCAATTTGGTTGATGTCGTTTTGTTGATTCTCGACTCGAATCGAAGATTGCGTAGCCAGTTGATTGGCTTTTTCCGCATGGTTGTTTAAGTCGTGACTGTGCTCGATTACGCCCTTAAGCATGCTTTGCATCTGGCTCAAGAACTGGTTCACGAGCTCGGCAAGTTTGCCAATTTCATCCATGCGCTTGATATCAATACGCTGAGTCAGGTCGCCTCTGCCTTGAGCAAGCTGAGTCAGTGCTTCAGACAATGTTTGCAGTGGGTGCAGCAAGCGGTTAATCACCATTGTGCTCGCAATCGAAATGACGATGTATAAAATCAAAGAGGTAAGCGTGATAAATTGAATGGCATCGGATACCGCAGAAAATGCCATTTCTTTATCGATCACAATACCCAATGACCAATCGGTATTCGGAACGTTAGCGATGTAGACCATTTTATCGCCTTGACCAGGCCAAGTTAACGTCGTGATCATTTGGTTTTGGAGCAGTTGTGATACTTTGTCGACCGTTAGCTCAGGGTTCAAATTCGTCAGTGGTTTCTGACTCAACTCTTCATCACTGTAGGCGACGATGTTGTTATTACCGTCGACTAAAAAAGCAAAACCGTCATTATCGAGTTTTACATTGAGTACGGTATCAATAATGCTGGTTACGGTTAAGTCTGCCGCGATAACCCCCTGTCTTTCACCATTAAATGCTTTAGCGAAACTGATGACAATGCTGCCGTCAAAATCTTGATAAGGTTCGGTAATGATGAGTTCGGATGTCGCGTTTGCATCTTTATACCAAGGGCGGGATCGTGGGTCGTAGTCTGCTGGCCAATCCTCAGCCTTGTCGCCATAAGCTATACTGCCATCACTGAATCCTGCATAAACAGACAAGAATTGCCCGGCTTGCTTGGTGATCAATAACTCGCGATCAGAGTTGCTATTGCTTGAAATGGTCGATTCATTGGCAAGCATCATATCACTGCGGATTGATAACCAATCGGCAATGTAGTTCGTCGTACCAACACTCACGTTTTTCACCTGTTGGTTGATCGCGACTTCAGTTTCTTGAGTAAGCTGATTAACAGATATCCAAGCTTGAGCGCCACTTACGACGGCAATAATAACCGCGATAGCGATCTGAATTTTGAACTTAATAGTATGTCTCAAGGTTTATCCCTCCTTCTTGGATAAAAGGCTAATGACAGCGACGCGTTGGATTGCGAACGGATGTGTCTCTGCTAGGTGTCTAGTGTCGTTATATTTAAAGTTCGAAACGTGTTGAAAATCATAATTTAAATATATATATGATTATTTTTAATAAACAGTGAAGTGGAATCACAATTGGTTGCTGCTAAGGTGTTAATTGTTATCAGGATTTATCTTATTGGTTAAAATCTGGTAGCCCGCCAGCTAGCGAGGTCACGATTACTAGCTGGACGGAAGGGAGGCATTGACGTGCTAAGTGATAATAAACAGCGCGAGGTAGACCATCAGTAAGCCGACAATCCCTAAGATGATACCCATCTTCGCCATATCTTTGCTTTCGATAAGCCCAGTTGAGTAAGCCAGCGAGTTTGGTGGCGTCGATACTGGAAGAATCATCCCGAGCGATGCCGAGAAGGCGACCACAACCAGCAAGCCTTGTAAGCCTCCAATTGCTACTAGGCTTTCCATAGAAGCGCCAATCGCAGCTGCTATCGGCATCAGCAAGTTTGCGGTAGCTGTGTTCGACATGAAATTAGCCATTAGCCAACACACGATAGACAGCGTTAGTACCACAGCAGTCGGCGAGAGCGATTCATAATCAATCGCGTGTGCGAGTGCAGCGGCTAAGCCTGTTTTATCCAAGCCAATCCCAATCGCAATACCACCCGCAACCAGCCACAACACATCCCAGTTAATCAGCTTGAGTTCTTCTTTACCCATGATGCCAGTGAGAGTAAAAACAGCCAGTGGAATGATAGAGACCACATAAGTGTTCATGCCATGCAGTTTGGTGGTCATCCACAATAAGATTGTCGCAGCGAAGGTGACGTAAACCACAATCGCTCGCCAGCTCTTTCTAAATTGTCCATCAAGCTTGAGAACCATATTTCTTTCTTTAGAAGGGAAGAGTTTTTGTAGGAGAAACCAAGCGATGGTGAGTTGGATGATCACAAAGGGTAAGCCCATCATCATCCAGCTAAGAAAGTCGATACTGTTCTCGCCAGTTAGGTATTGCAGAGCGATCGCATTGGGTGGTGTACCTATGGGTGTCGCGATACCACCGGTATTGGCGGCGATTGGAATACACAACACGAGCGCTTTAATCCCCATGTCGCCTTTTGGTGCAGAGGCTACGATAGGACCTAGCAATGCGAGCATCATTACCGTTGTTGCGGTATTTGACATGAACATTGAGAACACGGCGGTGATAAGCATTAAACCCAGCATAATAAAGCGCGGTTCTGTGCCAAATGGTTTGAGCAGCACGCGAGCTAAATTGTTGTCGAGTTCGTATTTGGATGCGGATATCGCAAGAGCAAAGCCACCCATGAAAAGGATGATGATTGGTGACGAAAATGCACCGAAGATGTCGGTATATTTGATTAATTCACCGAGATCGTGTCCTGCTGGTGGGTTTCTAAATAGATGTAAACCCTTGTCGGAAATCATCACCAGTTCAAGCGCAATGATCAGAATTGACGTGGCGAATACTGGAACGGGTTCAAGCACCCACAGTAGAGCTGCTAGTAAGAATATCGCCAACAAGCGGTGTTGAATCAGCGTGAGGTCATCGATAGGTATGGAATCTATTGGCATGAATAACACGCCTAAGGGAATCGCAAAACAAATCAACAGCTTGACCAGAACGCCAATATTGAGTTTAGGCATGTACAAAGACCCCATGAATAAAATATCTTCAAATAGAGTAAGTTATCTGGATTTTTGGTACTTGGAGACGGGTTGTAAAATCGAAAAGTTGTTTAAGGTTTCGACAGTTGTTTTGCTTTTGGTCAATATTTCATCTGGGCAATTAGAGGCAAGAGTGAGAAGCAGCAGGTGGCTGGGCAGGGGGGAGGATTGAGGTTTGAAAGCTTGGGTTGTTAGAGCTTGAGTAGGAAACGAATTGGTAGAGTTCAGAAAAAGGCGCGTTCTTCTCTGAGATAGAAAAAGTAACGCGCCTTTAAACTAAATGAGTTAACTCAGATCGTTAAGCTTGGTCAGTGTTCTCTGCTGAATCAACAGCTTCAGTCTCAACGTCTTTACCCGCAATGTGCGCGAAAGGAGTGCCTAGAACGGTTTTCTCACCATTCTGCATAGTGTCGTCAAACTTGATTGCATCTTTAGCGAACAGGTTGATAACCGTTGAACCAAGCTTGAAGCGACCCATCTCTTCGCCTTTCTTCAAGATAATAGATTTATCACCTTGTGCTGGGTAATCCCACTTGTAAACCGAGTTACCGCGAGGTGGCGTGATGGTGCCAGCCCATACTTGCTCGATGCTACCTACGATAGTTGCACCAACCAGCACTTGTGCCATTGGGCCAAACTCAGTATCAAAGATACAAACCACACGTTCGTTACGTGCGAATAGGTTTGGAACGTTCTCTGCCGTTAACGGGTTAACTGAGAACAGGTCTCCGGGAACGTAGATCATCTGACGCAGTGTGCCGTCGCATGGCATGTGCACACGGTGATAATCACTTGGCGACAAGTAAAGCGTTGCGAATTCACCGTCTTTAAACTCATCGGCTAGGTCTGCATCACCACCAAGCAACTCACGTGCTGAGTAGTTATGGTTTTTAGCTTGAATCAGTTGACCATCAGTAATTGGGCCAAACTGACTTACACGTGCATCAGCAGGGTGAACAATAACAGAGTCACCTTCTGCGATAGGGCGCATGCCTTCTTTCAATTCACGTACGAAGAATTCATTGAATGTCTTAAAGTGTTTTGGATCGCTATGCAGCGCTTCATCCATGTTCACTTTGTATTGCTTGATGAACCAGTTAATGATCGCTGTCGTTAAACCACCCGCTTTAGCAGACGCCAGTTTACCAACTAAACGAGTCAGGCCATGTTGTGGGATCCAGTACTGCAATCCAACTTTAATCTTATCCATTGTATTAATTTTCCAATGCTAATTGTTTTTCAATTAAATCTGTCGATGACGGTTTAGGGCGCGAGATGTTACTTAAGTTCGCGCCAATTGTCAGTAAATGCACACATTTGTTCACAAAAACGCGATTAGAGATCGGCTTTCTTGCTTCGTGAGTACTGACGGTTATCTTTGTTGTCAGCCATTGTTTCAATAATGCGATGGTAGCTAGCAAAACGTAAGCGGCTAATTTTTCCGTCTTCAACGGCTTCACGCAGAAGACATCCTGGGTCGTCATTGTGTTTACAGTCGCGGAACTTACAGCCACCTAGGTATGGCTTGAATTCAATGAAAGCATCTGTGACTTCATCGGGTTCTAAATGCCATAGGCCGAATTCACGTACCCCTGGGGAATCGATAAGATCACCACCAGAAGGGAAGTGATACAAACGCGCTGCTGTGGTGGTGTGTTGACCCAGTCCTGAGTTTTCAGAAACTGCGCCTTCTTCAATGTCCAATGTTGGCATCAGTGCATTCACTACGCTGGATTTACCTACGCCAGATTGACCAACGAAAATGTTGATACGATCTTTCAGTTCAGCTTCCAACTCTTTGATGCCGTAACCCGACTCTTTACTCACAAACATGACTTTATAGCCGATTTTCTCGTATATCTTCAGTGTTTCGCGGTATTCGCTAATTTGTTGTTCTGTCAGCAAGTCGACTTTATTGAGTACAACTAAAGGGGCGATATTCACCGTTTCAGAGGCGATCAAGTAGCGGTCGATGATATTAAGTGATAGCTCTGGTAGTACAGCTGAAACGATAACCATTTGGTCTACGTTTGCGGCAACCGGTTTGAGGCCGTCATAGTAGTCAGGGCGAGTTAGCATTGATGTTCTTGGCTCAACGGCTTCGACAACACCGGAGATGCCAGCCATTGACTCAAGCCCTGCGCGCCAAGTTACTCGGTCACCAGAAACTAAAGTCTCAATACTACGGCGTAAGTTACAACGGTGAACTTCGTTGGTTTCAAGATCTTCGATATCGGCATGTTGACCAAAGCGCGTAATCACGAGTCCGCTTTTTGTTCCGCCAAGCATGTTCTCGTCCCATTGGATAGAATCTTCTTTCTTGAGTCGCTTGTTCTGGTTGCTACGTACGCGACGTACCTGACCTTTGGTTAACTTCTTTTTTTTAGCCACAATTTTTCACTTAACACATCTAACTTGATGATTGGGAACTCAAACAGGATGTTGCTACTGCCATATGATTTCGATGGCTCTAAAGCTAGTTTGAGTATAGTTATTTGGGTATAGTACCTCTTTTATACATAAACAAATAGGCGACGCCTTATGTCCTTTAGCGATCAGAACCTTATTTGGGTTGATCTCGAGATGACAGGACTTGATCCTGAAACTCATAAAATCATTGAAATTGCTACTATCGTTACTGATAGTGAGCTTAATATCCTGGCTGAAGGACCTGTTTTGGCTATTCACCAACCTCAGAGTGAATTGGACAAGATGGACGAGTGGTGCACAACGACTCACACCGGTAGTGGCCTAGTGAAACGAATTCAAGACAGTACAGTTTCAGAGCAAGATGCCATTCAACAAACGATTGAGTTTCTGGAAAAATGGGTACCAAAAGGTAAGTCACCAATTTGTGGCAACAGCATTGGTCAAGATCGCCGATTCTTATACAAGCATATGCCAGAGCTGGAAGAGTACTTCCACTACCGTTATGTTGATGTTAGCACCCTAAAAGAGCTGACTCGCCGTTGGAAGCCTGAAGTGTTAGATGGTTTTTCTAAGTCGGGAAGCCACCTTGCATTAGACGATATTCGAGAGTCTATTGCTGAGCTGCAGTACTATCGAAAAACGATTATTAACATCTAATCAGATCAAATGTTCACGTTTATCTAACTTTTCAGGGACATAAGAGCTATTTTTTTTGCAAATATGTGTGCTTTTACAGCAGTTGAGTAAAAACTTGCTGATTTTTGCATTAAGGACTTGCATCACAAAAAAATGCTCTTATAATTCGCAGCCCTGAACGGCGAAAGACGTTTTCAGTTTGCGATACTAGCTCAGTTGGTAGAGCGCAACCTTGCCAAGGTTGAGGTCATCGGT
>NZ_JBGONH010000072.1:0-19535 GCF_041439075.1 Vibrio sp. FF145 | reverse complement strand
CGCATCTGGTTTGGGACCAGAGGGTCGGGGGTTCGAATCCCTCTTCACCGACCACCTTAAGAAGCCCTAGTCGAAAGACTAGGGCTTTTTTGCATCTGAAATTTAGATAACTTGAACAGAGTGGGGGTTCGCCTGATGTTCAAAGAATGTCTCTTCACTGACCGCCTTTAAGAAAGCTCATCAGAAATGATGAGTTTTTTTTCATCTGTAGATCACTAGATTGGAACCCAAGTGGGGTTCGCCTGATGTTCAAAGGATGTTTCTTCACCGACCACCTTTAAGAAAGCTCATCAGAAATGATGAGCTTTTTTTTCATCTGTAGATCACTAGATTGGAACCCAAATGGGGTTCGCCTGATGTTCAAAGGATGTCTCTTCACTGGCCACCTTAAGAAGCCTCAACTAGCCGTCCGTGTCAGGAATGACGGGGCTTTTTTACATCTCTCATTTCAGTAATCCTCAATTTTTAATGCTGGGACCTCAACCGCTTCGACATCTTGCCTGATGTCACCTCCGTAAATCTTCTCCTTCCATACAATAAGATAGGCTTTTACCCTTTATCTCCATTATGGTGCTTATACGGAGCAGTTTGCTTTATCAAATGTGCAGATCGATATCTAATTTTATATAAAACTCACCACCAATCATTCGACAAATTAATAGGTTTGGTCTAAGGATTTTTATGAAAAGTGAAATTTGACGTTAAATATGTTCTCTAAGGCCTGTATTTGACAGATTTCTTCGAATCTTGTTGTTTAAAAAATCCTTTGATTTATTAAATCTTTCGTTTTTCTTGTTTGTATTTATCAAAAAAAATCATATGGTTGAATATGTTGTTGGGTTGGTTTTATCTGGTTATTTTGTTTGCTTAAATTGGTAAAGTTAGCGTTTGTTTCTATAGTGTTAATTGTTTTTTGGAATAATTATTTGATCTTGGTGATTGGTGGGGATATGTGCTTTGAATGATATGTTTAACTCTACAAGTACGCAGTAGTAAGGGGTTTGTGAGTATTTATTATTGGAAATATAATGCTGGTTTTCATTACTATATGCTATTCGAGTGAATACTTATGTGGCATTTTTACTTGCTAAGCGTTTAATGTCGACTTTTTATCCTATTTTTGTTGCTTTTCTGTGAATTATTTGCCAAATTGTCAACCGTATAAAATATCAGAACAATATTCTGGTAAGAATGGATTCAATTTTGCAGACAGGGCAGAAAGCTGCCAAAGCAGTAGAGGTCTGGTAATGTCACTTTTAGAAGTAAAAAATCTTCGTATCGAATACCCATCTCGTCATGGAGTTCACGCCGCAGTGAAATCACTTTCGTTCAACATTGAACGTGGTGAGATTGTTGGCGTTGTAGGCGAGTCTGGTGCAGGCAAATCAACAGTAGGTAATGCTGTGATCGATTTGCTGAGCCCTCCTGGTCGCATTGCTAGCGGCGAGGTATTTCTGGACGGTGAAAAAGTTTCAGGCTTATCTCCTGAACAGATGCGTTCTGTTCGCGGCTCAAAGATTGGTTTTATCTTCCAAGATCCAATGACTTCTCTTAACCCTCTATTCACAGTAGAACAGCAGTTAAAAGAGACGATTCATGCCAACATGAAGGTTTCGGATCAAGAAGCCTACCAGCGCTCATTAGATCTGATGAACCAAGTGGGTATTCCGCAACCAGAAAACCGTTTAAAGCAGTACCCACACCAATTCTCTGGCGGTATGCGTCAGCGTGTTGTTATCGCGATCGCACTGGCAGGTGAACCTGACCTAATCATCGCTGATGAACCAACAACCGCACTGGATGTTTCTATTCAAGACCAGATCTTGGGTTTGATTCGCGACCTATGTATTAAGAAGAATGTAGGTTGTATGTTGGTCACACACGACATGGGTGTGGTATCTAATGTTACCGATCGCGTAGCCGTTATGTATCGTGGTGATTTGGTTGAGTTTGGTCCGACGGCGAAAGTCCTTGGTACTCCTGAACACCCTTACACGCACAGTCTTATCTCCGCGGTTCCGCGTTCAGATCGTAAACTTGATCGTTTTCCTCTTGTGAGCTACATCGAAGAAGCACATGAGATGGAACCACTTGATGTGAAAAACCACTGGTTAGGTCAAAGCCAAGACCACCGTGATTACACTGGTCCACTGTTGAATGTTGAAAACGTAAACTTGCGCTTTACTACCAAGGATTCTTTCTTTGAGAGTCGTCGTGAGTACGTTCAGGCGTCAAACAACGTGAGCTTTGAAGTACACGAAGGTGAAACTTTTGGTCTTGTTGGTGAATCTGGTTCGGGTAAATCAACGATTGCTCGTGTGATTGCTGGTTTGTACGCACCTAACTCAGGTAAGGTAACGTTTGAAGGCGTTGATCTTACGGGACTTAAATCTGAAAAAGAACGTCGCCCAATGCGTCGTCAAATGCAGATGGTTTTCCAAAACCCTTATACATCAATGAACCCTCGAATGAAGATATTCGACATCATTGCTGAGCCGATCCGATTCCATAAACTGACGCGTAACGAGAATGAAACTCGTCAGATCGTTAACGACCTGCTAGAGCACGTTGGTTTAGGCAAGATGGCTGGGGTTAAATACCCACACGAATTCTCAGGTGGCCAACGTCAGCGTATTTCTATCGCTCGCGCCTTGGCAACTCGTCCACGTCTTTTGATTTGTGATGAACCTACCTCGGCGCTGGATGTGTCGGTTCAGGCTCAGATCCTTAACCTATTAAAAGATTTACAAGACGAGCTCAACCTAACCATGCTGTTCATCAGTCACGATTTACCGGTTATTCGCCAAATGTGTGATCGTGTTGGTGTGATGCAAATGGGAGAACTATTGGAAGTAGCGCCAACTGAGCAGCTATTCCAATCGCCTCAGCATGAATACAGCAAACACCTAATTTCTTTAATGCCTGAATTTACAGGTTTAAGAGAAGAAAAAGCAGTGGCACAAGCCGCGGTATAAAAATCAGCAGGCTGGAGTTTAGCTTGCTAAAAACAATAAACAGACGCAAATACAACAACTAGGGATCTGGATTCCCGCATGAAGGAGTTATGCAATGAAAACCATGAAAAGCAAATTAGCAGTAGCTTTAATGGCAGCTGGCCTAAGCTTTAGTGCAGCAGCAGCAGATATTACCGTTGGCTACGCAGCTGACCCGGTATCACTTGACCCGCACGAGCAGCTGTCTGGTGGCACACTGCAAATGTCTCACATGGTGTTTGACCCTCTAGTACGTTTCACTCAAGAGATGGATTTTGAAGGCCGCCTAGCATCTAGCTGGGAGCGTGTTGATGAAACGACTTTCCGCTTTAACTTACGTAAAGGCGTGAAATTCCACTCTGGTAACGAACTGACTGCTGATGATGTTGTGTGGACTTTTGAACGTCTACAAGCTTCTCCAGACTTTAAGTCTATCTTCACGCCATACGAAAAAATGGTAAAAGTGGATGACTACACAGTTGAGCTAGTATCAAAAGCGGCTTACCCACTAGTACTACAAACAGCAACCTACATCTTCCCAATGGACAGCAAGTTCTACTCTGGTCAAACAGCGGAAGGTAATGACAAATCTGAGCTAGTTAAGCACGGTAACTCGTTTGCTTCGACTAACGTTTCTGGTACTGGTCCATTTATCGTAACGCAGCGTGAGCAAGGCGTTAAAGTAACGTTCGAGCGTTTCAACGATTACTGGGACACAGAAACTGAAGGTAACGTAGACAAGCTAACACTTGTGCCAATCAAAGAAGATGCAACGCGTGTAGCAGCACTTCTTTCTGGCGACGTTGATATGATTCACCCTGTTGCGCCAAACGATCACAAGCGTGTTAAAAAAGCTAAGAACATCGATCTAGTAACGCTACCTGGTACTCGTATCATTACGTTCCAAATGAACCAAAACAGCAACGAAGCACTGAAAGATGTGCGCGTTCGTCAAGCAATCGTTCATGCGATTAACAATGAAGGTATTGTTAAGAAAATCATGAAAGGTTTCGCGACCGCTGCTGGTCAGCAGAGCCCAACAGGCTACGCGGGTCACAACGAAGATCTAGTTCCTCGTTACGATCTGAAAAAAGCGAAAGAGCTGATGAAAGAAGCGGGCTACGAAGACGGCTTTACACTAACTATGGCAGCGCCTAACAACCGTTACGTGAACGATGCGAAAGTTGCGCAAGCGTCTGCGGCAATGCTGTCTAAGATTGGTATCAAAGTTGATCTTAAGACAATGCCTAAAGCACAGTACTGGCCAGAATTTGACCTATGTTCAGCAGACATGATGATGATCGGCTGGCACTCAGATACTGAAGATTCAGCTAACTTCAACGAGTTCTTAACAATGACTCGCAACGAAGAGACTGGCCGTGGTCAATACAACTGTTCTGGCTACTCAAACCCAGAAATGGATGCGATTGTAGAAGCTTCTAACACTGAAACTGACCCAGTTAAGCGTTCTAAGATGCTGAAAGGTGTTGAAGCAACACTTTACAACGATGCAGTCTTCGTTCCTCTACACTGGCAGAGTGAAGCGTGGGGCGCGAAATCTAACGTAGGTGCAGCAGACGTAGTAAACCCAATGGTTATGCCTTACTTCGGCGACCTAGTTGTAAAATAATCTAGCTTGCTAGAATCGAGAGCCTGAAGCTTTCAGGCTCTCAATGTTATTAAGATATAGATTTAAGTTTCGGTATTTGGTCTTCCTTCAGTCTGGCTAAATACCTTTTTTAAGACTGAATTTTTTTGTTGTCTAGTCGCGGATTTCGATTAGATAGTCATGGATAGATAAGGGGCAAGGAATGGTTACGTTTCTGGTCAAGCGCCTGTTTCAGGCACTGATAGTGATGTTTGTGATCAGTTTGGTGGCGTTTGCCATTCAGGATAACCTGGGCGACCCGTTACGTGAGTTAGTCGGTCAATCTGTTTCAGAGGCGGAGCGTCAAGCGCTACGCGATGAACTCGGCTTAAATGATCCCTTCGTTACAAAATACTCTCGCTTTGTAGGCGCAGCTCTACAGGGTGATCTTGGTACTTCATACTTCTTTAAGCGACCTGCAGTTGATGTGATTCTAGATAAACTAGTGGCAACTCTGGAGCTGGTATTTGGTGCTTCTTTAATTATTGTTTGTATGTCGATCCCACTCGGCGTTTACTCTGCGATTCACCCAAAAAGCTTTTTTACCAAATTGATTATGGCAGGCAGTAGTGTCGGTATCTCGGTTCCTGTTTTCTTAACTGCAATCATGCTGATGTATGTGTTCTCTATCGAGCTCGGTTGGCTGCCGTCATTTGGACGTGGTGATACGGCCAACTGGTTTGGTTGGGAGTCTGGCTTCTTAACGCTAGATGGCCTTGCACACTTAGTACTTCCGAGTATTGCTCTGGCATCTATTATGCTGCCGCTGTTTATTCGTCTAGTTCGTTCTGAAATGTTAGAAGTTCTAAGTTCTGAATACATTAAGTTTGGTAAAGCGAAAGGCCTAGCTCTAAACAAAATCTATTACCAACATGCATTGAAAAACACCATGCTACCTGTACTTACTGTTGGTGGTGTTCAGATTGGTACTATGGTGGCTTACACCATTCTTACGGAAACGGTTTTCCAGTGGCCAGGTACAGGCTTCTTATTTTTAGAAGCAATCAACCGTGTAGATACACCACTGATTACTGCATACGTTATTTTTGTTGGTCTTATTTTCGTAGTGACTAACACGATTGTTGATTTGCTTTACGGTGTTATCAACCCAACCGTTAACATCACAGGGAAAGGAGCATAATCATGGAACAGACATCGACAGTGCCGTCTCGCTGGGAACGTTTTAAGCAATCTGACATTGTGTATTACTTCTTACGCGACAAAGTGGCAATGGTGAGTTTCGCCATTTTCTCAATCTTCTTAGTGATGGCTCTAGCTGCACCTATCCTAGCGCCAACAGACCCGTACGACGTGACATCGATTGATATCATGGACTCAGAACTTCCACCATCATGGATGGAAGACGGCGAAGAACGCTTCTTGCTAGGAACGGATGAGCAAGGCCGTGATATTTTATCGACTATGCTTTACGGTTCTCGTTTATCACTGACCATTGGTTTCTTAGCGGTAGGTCTACAACTGACGCTTGGTATTATCATTGGCTTGTCTGCGGGTTACTTCGGTGGCCGTATTGATAGCTTCTTGATGCGCTTCGCTGATGTTCAGCTTTCGTTCTCAACCATGATGGTTGCGATCATTGTCTCGGCCATCTTTAAGGCAAGTTTCGGTAGTGATTTCTATGCACAATACGCTGTGGTGATGCTGGTGGTGATCATTGGTATCGCAGAATGGCCGCAGTATGCGCGTACTATTCGTGCATCAGTATTAGCAGAGAAGAAGAAAGAGTACGTAGAAGCGGCACGTGTGATGGGCTTTAGAGCGCCTCGTATCATGTTCCGTCATATTCTGCCTAACTGTTTATCACCGATTTTGGTTATCTCTACAGTACAGGTGGCAAATGCCATCATGTCAGAAGCGGCACTTTCTTTCCTAGGTTTAGGCCTTCCAGTCGACCAACCCTCACTGGGTGCTCTGATTAGTACTGGTTTTAACTACATCTTCTCAGGAGCATGGTGGATCACTGCATTCCCAGGTGTGCTTTTGGTGACATTGGTTCTAGTTATCAACCTACTAGGCGACTGGTTACGTGACGTGTTTAACCCGAAAATCTATAAAGGGTGATAGTTCAGTTTGATTTTTAGTAAAAAAAATCACTAAACTAAGAGTCGTAAGCAATTACGGCTCTTTTTTTGCTTAATGAATTTGGAACTTAGTACCATTGATAGAGTCAATAGTACTTAAAATGGAATTCATGTTTTATCGACATTTGTTCGGTAATAATTAACCCCTAGAGGGTTTAAGTGGTGGTTATGAAGTTGACAATGAATGTTGTATGTCGTGCTGTGGTTAGAAATTATCGTATGGGGCTTATTGCTGCATCCCTGTTGGTATCAAGCCAAGTTAATGCCGAATCGGTTCTATGCGATGCGACTCAGGCAAGCACCAATCAGTTACCACAGCTAGAACAATCATGTCCGATTGGTAAAGGTGTTTGGGGCAGTAAAGCGCCTAAACATCATTCAGATAATGAGCTGTTTTGGGTTCAATGTGGTTTGTTGAATAAGCCTTTGTCACTGAGCAAAGCAAAGCCATTGTATGAGAAGATTTCAACTAACGTATGGATGAAGCCCGAAGGTGGAGACTATCGCTGCCTAATTGGTCCTTATTCTACTTTCTCTGATGCGAGAAAAGACTTAGCTCAGGTACGTAAGGTTTCTGGCTATGGCGAAGCCTTTATTCGTATGGTTGATAAATCGAAGACCTCTTCTTCACAACCGGTCGTGACCAAAGCAATGAAGTCAAAAACGGCAGAGCCAAAAACGGTTAAGCATCAAGCCCCAGTTAAGGCTAAAGTAGCAGCGAAACCAGCGCCGAAGCCGATAGCTGCTGCTCAAAAAACTGCAGTCGCGAGTGCTGCTGCCATTCAAGCTTTCCCTAGTCATGGTGCAAATTCAGACAATGATCTGAACATTGAAATACGCATGACAGCGAGTGTTGCGGGTAGTAAATATGCGATTCCTTATCTTTTAGGTGATGAACAACAGTTTTATATGGAGCAAGGTAAACCTTGGAGCCGACTCGATTACGACAGTGCCGAATTAGTATGTGATAAGATTAATATGACGCTGTTGACTGAAAAGCAGTGGCAAAGTCTCTTAGGGTCGAAGGTCATGGAAAATCAGAACTGGCCAATGCATCTACCTTATTGGGGAGCGGATAAAAAAGGCCTGTTTACTAACGGTAACGTAAACCAGCTTAAAGGCTCCTCACTACTTAATGTGATGTGTGTGAAATAACGAAGACGTGCGTAATACCAAATAAGCCTCAGCCATTGCTGGGGCTTTGTTGTTTATACGCCTTTCTTTTCAATATCAGGTCTATTTCCGGATACTCGGATTTTCAATACAAATTTGATTAAAAATAGCTAAAAATTGTTCAAATAGAGCAGTTGGTGCGTAGAAAACCATAACTCAAGCAATAAGGTGATTGAGATTATGAGTTTGAAGAAACGATTAGAAGACGTAGCCCCGCGTTTTGAAGCCGGAGGTAAATACGAAAAGCTTTACCCTGTCTATGAGGCGTTTGCCACCATCTTTTATACGCCCGGCAACGTAAACCGAGGCTTGACCCATGTTCGAGATAGTATCGATCTCAAGCGAATTATGATTCTGGTGTGGCTGGCGACTTTCCCTGCCATGTTCTGGGGCATGTATAACGTCGGGCACCAGAGTGTCTCGGCACTTACATCCAGTTATCAACTTAACGAACTTACCTCGGTTATTGAGAGTAGTTGGCGCTTGTCATGGGCATTTGGTGATGCACAGTCATTGATAGTAAGTAGCTGGGGAAGTCAAATGCTGCTCGGGGCTCTCTACTTCTTACCCGTTTACGCGACAGTTTTCGTCGTCGGTGGTTTCTGGGAGGTGCTGTTTGCCGTTGTACGTAAGCATGAGGTCAACGAAGGATTTTTTGTTAGCTCGGTTCTCTTTGCCTTAATTCTTCCACCGACTATCCCGTTATGGCAAGCAGCGCTAGGTATCACCTTTGGTATCGTTGTCGCGAAAGAGCTGTTTGGTGGCACAGGGCGAAATTTCCTTAATCCAGCGCTTGCTGGTCGAGCCTTTCTCTACTTTGCCTATCCTGCCAACATGTCGGGAGGTTTAGTATGGGTGGCAGCCGATGGTTATTCTGGTGCAACACCTTTAAGCCAATGGTATGAAGGTGGTGGCGCGTCACTCATCAATAACATGACTGGCGAGGCGATCACTTGGATGGACGCCTTTATCGGTAATATTCCGGGTTCGATGGGCGAGGTTTCTTCATTGCTTATCATGTTGACGGGGCTGATTCTGATTGTCATGAAGATCGCCTCTTGGCGCATTGTTGCCGGTGTGATTATCGGTCTCGTCGTGACTTCGAGTTTGATGAACTGGATTGGCTCTGATACCAACTCGATGTTCTCGATGCCGTTCTACTGGCACTTTGTATTGGGCGGTGTTGCCTTTGGCACTTTCTTTATGGCAACCGACCCAGTTTCTGCCGCGTTTACTAATCAGAGTAAGTGGGCTTACGGGATTCTGATCGGTGTGATGACGGTCGGTATTCGAGTGCTCAACCCTGCTTATCCAGAGGGCATCATGTTGGCGATCTTGTTTGCTAACCTTTTTGCTCCGCTGTTCGACTTTGTAGTGAAAGAGCAAAACATTAAACGCAGGCAGAAACGAACATTGCGCTGATTTCAGTGCAGATAGGGAAAGCGATTCCCATAAGAAAGGCTTGCATCGCTGCAAGCCTTTCAATTTTTATTGCGATTGATTTGAAGTTGATTTAACTCCACTTCAAATCATTTTCGAATGGTTGGGTGTTACCACAATGCTCACCGCACATCTCATCGTATGCACTGTTGTGTATCAGCATTGCTGACGATACGCCTTGATCACTGAAGTGGTCGCGGGCTTGGTTAACACTCAAAAACTTCATTGGGTGCTGGTGGTCGTCTTTGATTAATTGCTTTTGCTCGCCAATGATTTGGTAAGCCAAGTAGATCCCGCCTTCAAATGATTCAATGAGTAGATTCATAACAAACTCCATGTTGTTCTCGATAGTTCTTTGTTTCTGTATCTACGTTGATGGTTGTTTGAAGGTTCATGTGTGTTAAAAATGAAAAAACCAGAAGCTCAGCTTCTGGTTTATTAATAAGTAATCAAATTAACTCAAAGGTTAGTTGATTTTTTGCATGATGCTCACACGGCCTGTTGTTGATCCGTCTGGAGTCATTTTACGGCGAGTTAGCAACCCTTCATCCCAGTTAGTACCTGCTGGCTGATACTCCCATTTAATGATGTATTCTTGATTATTACCATTTGCATCAACAGGACATTTATCTCCTGAACCAGGAATATAACCATTGTCAGTATCATCACAGAAGCGCACGACTGAGTTTAGATCTGTCAGTGTTGCTTTTGATTCACGTCCTGAAATGTTAAACCACCAATAGTCAATTGCAGCAAGCTCTTCATAGGTATACTTCTTGCCTGAGTCTTCAAGATCTGCCGGTGAGTTTGCATTGCACTCTTTCCCTGATACGGTAGCGCCCTCAGAATCAAATACCATTCTCATGACAGCATTTTGTCCATCAGCGCAAATCTGAGTGGTATCCCAAGACCCAGTGAAATCCACGTACCTTTCGTCACTAGGTGTTTCTACGTGATAGTAGAAATTCAAACTTTCTTCGATACGCTTTGCTTTACTTGATTCGCTTGATGGGTCGCTTAACTCTGTTTTTGAACGAATTTGTGTGTATATTTTTGTAATTGGGTCATAGCTACCTGAAAGAGTTTCATATTGGTATGAAGGGGTTGCATCGCCTTCATCTCGATCATCTTCCAGTTTGTTTGGCGTGTAGTGGTTGAGGACTTGTTGATTCCCTTCAATGAAAGGTGCCCAACCGTAACTCTCTGGTTTAGGTGTGGTATTTTCTTTGCTTTTATCAAGTAGAAGGTAAGAAAACGGAGCGTTTAGGGTGAAGTCTGGGTGAGCTGTTTGATTGCAGCCTGCAGAACTCCCTGCCAATACACAGCTGATGTACTTTTCAGCGTCTGCGTATGACAATAAAGAGTCGCTGTCACTTACAGCAATAAGACCATTGGCTGAATCTTGATAAGTGAAGTAAGGCGTGCCACGTGTATGTTCAAACACAGCTTTAGGGAGCATTTTGTCAGCGTGAACTAACATTGTTTTGTCGTTAGGGCGGTTGTTTGGATCGTTAATATCATACTGTCTCACCATGATTGAGCGAATAAATTGCCCATTTTTCGCTACAAATGGATTGGCATCAGCGCTGCCGCGAACAGTCCCTGATTTTTCTCCGAATGCTTTCTCCATATGAGCCAATGCTTCAGATTCATTAGTAATTGAAGTGACTCCCATCGCTGTTAGGAAGTCTGTAACAGAATCACGGTCATCTAGACTTAGGTTTTTCATCTTCGCTAACGTCGCAGCATCAGGTTCGCGCAACGCATCTGGAATTGTCAGTACTTCATCAGAAGCGCTACCAAATTGGTTATCTAAAGACTGAAGTAGAATTGCTAAATTTAGAGCTCGGTCGTATTTGCCCGCCGCTTCAAATGGTGTCAGTACATCACGGTTTGATGCTGCCCCTACTTTCAAGCCATTTTCACCACCAATGAAGAAGGTCACCGTATCGTCAGACTTAGCGGTAAATTCGCCTTCGCTGTTTGTGATGCCCTTTGAACCAGAGCTAGTGCTGTAGTAGATACCTTCAACAGCGGCATCGATAAACTTGTTGGTTGTTGTGGATGGTCCTGTCGGTGTTGTGACACCTGAATTAGAACTGTCGCTACCACAACCTGTTAAAGCCACTGCAATCGCTGCTGCGAGAATACTCACTTTTTTCATTACTCGTACATCCTTCATGTATTAGAGCTAATTGTTTTTTTTATGCGTGTAATTTTATAGCGCGCGATTGTAGTTTGATCTTGATTCCAAGTTAAGTATGTAAAATGCTGTTCGGTTAATAAATATCCCAACCATACGGTAAAAAACAAAAAAAGCCGACATAGGTCGGCTTTTGTATAATATTTCTTTGACTTACAGTGGTTTATCGCATGGTAACGAATTCTTCGCTGCCCGTTGGGTGAATCGCCACAACAGAGTCGAAATCTGCTTTGGTTGCGCCCATTTTCATTGCAACGCCGAAGCCTTGAATCATTTCATCAACAGTAAAACCGATGCCGTGTAGGCCGACTACAGTCTCTTCTTCGCCAGCACATACTAGCTTCATCTTACAAGGTTGACGGTGCTGAGTGACTGCAGTGTACATTGCAGTAAAACCAGACGTGTATACCTTGATGTTGTCTTTGCCGTATTGCTCTTCAGCTTCTTGAGTCGTTAGACCAATAGTGCCGATAGGTGGGTGGCTGAATACAACAGTAGGAACGAGCGTGTAGTCCATCTTTGCGTTTGTTTGACCGTTGAATAGACGCTCAGAAAGCTGACGACCGGCTTTAACAGCAACAGGTGTTAGTTCGATACCGCCTTCCATGATGTCGCCTACACAGTAGATACCAGGAACGTTGGTTGCTTGGAACTCGTCTACTTTGATGTAGCCACGGTCGTTGGTTGCAACACCCGTTGATGCTAGGTTGATAGCGTCAGTCGCTGGGTGGCGGCCGATAGCCCAAATTAGGTGGTCAACGTTTTGAGTGTTGCCGTTCTCTAGGTGCAGAGTCAGCGTGCCATCTGCTTCTTTCACTACTTCTTTAGGAACAGAGTGCGTGTGAAGTGTTGGACCTTCCGCTTCCATTACTTCAACCAGTGTTTCAACGATCATTGGGTCGAAGCTGCGAAGTGGAGACTCTTTACGACAGAACAAATGTGTCTCTGTGCCAAGTGCACTTAGTACGCCTGCGATTTCTACTGCGATGTAGCCTGCGCCGATTACAGCAACACGTTTAGGTTGCTCCATCAGATCGAAGAAACCGTTTGAGTCGATACCGTGCTCTGCGCCAGGGATGTTTGGAATGGTTGGACGACCACCCACTGCGATCAGGATGTGATCAGCGGTGTAGTGCTCACCGTTAACTTCAACAGTCTTCTCATCGACAAACTTAGCAAAGCCTTTGATTACGTTTATTTTGTTATTACCAAGAACGCGATCGTAAGATTGGTGGATACGACCAATGTACGCTTGACGGTTTTCAACCAGTTTGCCCCAGTTGAAGCCTTTTACGTCAACGTCGAAGCCGTAGTCTTTTGAATATAGGTTGATTGCTTCAGCAACTTGAGCACCGTGCCACATAACCTTTTTAGGAACACAACCAACGTTTACACAAGTACCACCAAGGTCTTGAGCTTCGATAAGTGCAACTTTTGCACCGTGCATTGCTGCGCGGTTAGCTGATGCGATGCCGCCTGAACCGCCGCCGATACAGATGTAATCAAAATGAGTCGCCATTACTTTCTCCATTTATTGAAGGCTGTGGGTACAGTGAGCGCACTGAACACCTACGTCCTATAGATTCTTAAATTGTCTAATTATTATATTGAGGGCAGATCGGTTGAACTCAATCTCCCTGTTTAAAATTTATTCGTGTACGTCACAATCTGCTGAATATTCGTCAGAGCATGACGTTAAGTTCGAGATTACTCGGGTACGATCCACTCTACTTTGAAGTGACCGGTTGCCGGCGCAATTGCTTCCTTCAAGAATGGAAGAATTTCGTTCATTTGGCTTTCTAGCTTCCAAGGCGGGTTGATAACAATCATGCCTGATGCTGTCATGCCACGCTCATTGGTGTCTGGTGATACGCCAAGTTCGATTTGTAGAATCTTGTTAATGCCTAAGCCTTCAAGTCCTTCAATCATGTCTTCTATATCACAACGGTTTACCACCGGGTACCAAATTGCGTAGATACCGGTTGCCCAGCGCTTATGGCTCTGAGCTATCGCAGTCACAACATCACGATACTCTTTTGCCAACTCGTAAGGTGGGTCGATAAGTACCAAACCACGACGTTCTTTAGGTGGCAGGCTGCCTTTTAGGCGTTGGAAGCCATCTTCTTTGTAGATAGATACCTGACGATCGCGGTGGAACTCTTGCTCAAGCAGCGGGTGATCGGCTGGGTGAAGTTCGGTCAGTACCATGCGGTCTTGGTCACGCAGGTGCGCATGTGCTACACGTGGTGAACCTGGATAGAAACGCAGTTTTTCGCCATTGTTGAGTGCTGAGATAGACTCAAGGTAGCTTTGAATGTCTTCAGGAAGTTCTGTTTGTGCCCAGACGCGGGCAATACCTTGTTTGTATTCGCCCGTTTTTTCAGACCATTCATGCGTTAAGTCGTAACGACCTACACCAGAGTGAGTGTCATGGTAAACAAAAGGCTTATCCTTCTGTTTCAAAGAATTAAGAATAAGGCTCTGTACGATATGCTTTACTACGTCGGCATGGTTGCCCGCGTGGAAGCTGTGGCGATAACTTAACAAATTAAACTCTCGTAACACTCTCGAATTAGAGTGTGGTTAGTGTAGGTGGGGTTAATTTGACTATTATAACCCCCAATGGACCATAAATTCTCGAACAATTCAGGAACAGCTGTTCGCAATATGCAGTTAGTTATTGGTTCTACTATTGAAATTTGCCTTCATGGGCACTATTTAATAACTATTCGCAGGTGATTTTTTAGGGCGATCCTTAGCCTGATGACTGTAAGACGACCTCATTACAAAAAAGACGAAAGTCTCTAAAGCCAAAGGAATGTTTATATGTCTAATCCGCTATTAACCTTCACGGACTTACCTCCGTTTTCACAGATCAAACCTGAGCACGTTAAGCCAGCGGTTGAGCAAGTGATTGAAGAGTGTCGCAACAAGATAGAACAAGTACTTGAAGGTAATACTTCACCAAGCTGGGAGAACCTCGTTGCTCCAATTGATGAAGTGGATGATCGTTTAGGCCGCATTTGGTCACCTGTAAGCCATATGAATTCTGTGATGAACAGCGACGAACTGCGTGACGCTTATGAGAGCTGCCTGCCTGTACTTTCTGAGTACGGCACGTGGGTCGGCCAACACAAAGGTTTGTTCGAAGCGTATAAAGCGATCAAGGCGAGCGAAGCATTCTCGGCATTAAACCAAGCTCAACAAAAAACCATCACTGACGCACTGCGTGATTTTGAATTATCAGGCATTGGCTTACCCGCAGACGAACAGCATCGCTACGGTGAGATCAGTAAGCGCCAGTCTGAGCTAGGTTCTCAATTCTCAAATAACGTGCTTGATGCAACCATGGGTTGGAGCAAGCAGATCACAGACGTCGCTGAACTGGCCGGTATGCCTGAATCAGCACTGGCGGCAGCACAAGCCGCGGCAGAAGCTAAAAAACAGGAAGGTTACCTACTGACTCTGGACATCCCTTCATACTTACCAGTGATGACGTACTGTGATAACCAAGAACTGCGTAAAGAACTGTACGAAGCCTACGTAACTCGCGCTTCAGATCGCGGTCCAAATGCGGGCAAGTGGGACAACACTGAGATCATCACTGAACAACTTAAGCTGCGTCACGAGATCGCACGCATGCTTGGCTTTAGCACTTACAGCGAAAAATCTCTGTCGACTAAGATGGCAGAAACGCCAGACCAAGTACTTGGTTTCCTTAACGACCTAGCAGTAAAAGCCAAACCACAAGGTGAGCGCGAAGTCGAAGAGCTACGTCAGTTTGCTGAGAAAGAGTTTGGTGTCTCTGAGCTAAACCTGTGGGACATCGCTTACTACAGCGAGAAACAAAAACAGAACTTGTTCGAGATCTCTGATGAAGAGCTTCGTCCATACTTCCCTGAGTCGAACGCAGTGTCTGGTTTGTTCGAAGTACTAAACCGTGTGTTTGGTATGTCTGTGACTGAGCGTGAAGGTGTGGATACATGGCATGATTCAGTGCGCTTCTTCGACATCTTTGATGCGACAGGCACATTGCGCGGTAGCTTCTATCTAGACCTATACGCACGTGAACACAAACGTGGTGGCGCTTGGATGGATGACTGTCGCGGTCGTCGCATTACTCAATCTGGCGAGTTACAAACGCCAGTGGCTTACCTTACGTGTAACTTCAACAAGCCAGTCGGTGATAAGCCTGCGTTATTTACTCACGATGAAGTGGTTACCTTATTCCACGAATTCGGCCACGGTATTCACCATATGTTAACGCAAGTTGATGCGAGTGCGGTTTCTGGTATCAATGGCGTGCCTTGGGATGCCGTTGAGTTGCCAAGTCAGTTCCTCGAGAACTGGTGTTGGGAAGAGGAGGCGTTGTCGTTCATCTCTGGTCATTTCGAAACTGGTGAAGCGTTACCGAAAGAGATGCTAGAGAAGATGCTAGCGGCGAAAAACTTCCAATCTGCGATGTTTATCCTGCGTCAGCTAGAGCTTGGCCTGTTCGATTTCACGCTACACACTGAATACGATCCAGAAGTCGGTGCTCGCGTACTAGAAACACTAGCCGACGTGAAGTCTAAGGTATCGGTACTGCCAAGCCTTGATTGGAACCGCTTCTCGCACAGCTTTGGGCATATCTTTGCTGGTGGCTACAGCGCGGGTTACTACAGCTACCTATGGGCAGAAGTATTGTCTGCAGATGCGTTCTCTGCATTTGAAGAAGAGGGTATCTTCAACACTGAAACCGGTAATCGCTTCCTGAACAACATCCTTGAAATGGGTGGTAGTGAAGAGCCAATGGAGCTGTTCAAACGCTTCCGTGGTCGTGAGCCTCAAATCGACGCGATGCTGCGTCATGCGGGTATCAGCGCTTAATATTGTGCTAGTCAGAATGTGAAAAGAGCCTCCTTGTGAGGCTCTTTTTGTATCGATTTATCAAACGATTATGGATTTACATTGCGGTTGATAGGGTTCTGCAATGAAATCAGTGTCTCAGTCGATTGAACCTCGTCAATCGCCTGCAATTTATCGATCAGTACGAACTGCAACTCTTCGATCGATTTACACATCAGCTTTACGAAAATGTTGTAGGCGCCAGTGGTGTAGTAAGCCTCAACAACTTCATCTAAGGCATTCAGTTTTGCAATGGCTGAGTGGTAGTCGCGAGCTGCGTTAAGGTTGATACCAATAAAACAACACACGTCGTAACCAAGCTTCTTGGTGTTTACCACAACCTCGGTTCGCTCAATAATGTCGGCCGATCTCATCTTTTCGATACGAACGTGAATCGTCGCGGGGCTGACATCGAATTTCTTTGCCATTTCAGCATAAGGCGTGCGCGCATCTTCCATTAAGGTTTTGAGAATGGCACGGTCTAGATCATCCAGACGAGCTGTAGTTGTGGACATGCATAATCCTTAGGGTGAATAAAAAACATACCGGCTTTAGTACACATCATAGCCAAGGGTGATAATATTAGCAGCAACTATAGTGTTAGGGTGAATTCAGTGCGATTTTCGTTGTTTTTGATTGTTATGTGTTGGAGTGCTTTTGTTTCAGCTCAAACAAAAGATGTGTTGGTTATTCACTCTTATCATCAGGGTTTTTTCTGGACTGATGATTTCCACAAAGGATTATCAGAAGAACTGGACCGTGATCGACTATCGTATCGAGTTGTTTATTTGGATAGTAAACGAACTCAAAACCCAGAATACTTAGAGCGCGTTTATCAGCTTTATCACACCAAGTTGATGCATGAAGAATTTGCTGCGGTTGTGGTCAGTGACAATAACGCCCTTAATTTAATGAAGCGCCTTGCGCCCGATCTCAAAGATACGCCAGTAATCTTTGGTGGCATCAACAATTTCTCCCCTGAAATGATTGAAGGTTTGAACGCGACGGGCATTACTGAAGATATTGATTTATTGGGTAATGTTGAGCTAATTAAGCGCCTTCAAACAAACGTAAAGAAGATATACATTGTTACTGACCATTCAGTAACAGGTGAGGCTATCCGCTCACAAATCGATCGTTCTATTGAGGCTCACCCCAACTTTTCCGATTTGCTGGAGCACTATGTGCCTGACTCTTACCAAGAGTTAATTGCGTTTTCTCAGCGAACCGATCTAGATCAGAGCTTACTCTTTTGGGCATATTATCGCGATGCTAAAGGCAACGTGAGTAGCGTTGAAGACTGGCGACAATTGAACATTAAAACCCAAATGCCACTGTATATGGTGCACGATTTGGGGTTGGGTTTTGGGGCGATAGGCGGTGTTATTCAAAGTGGTGAAACGCAAGGTCGAGATACGGGACGTGTTTTACTAAAGGTATTAGCAAACCCAAATGAACCTCTGCCTTTAGTCGCACCTGGCGCATCGGAAATTAAACTCGACTACCAACAGATGTCACGCTGGGGGCTGGGAACTGAGAATGAAGCTTCAATTACTTTTCTCAATAAGCCTCAGTCATTCTTGGTGCGTTATCACGATGAAATTCGAACAATAGGTTTGCTGTTTCTGGTTATGTCGTGTGTTATTGCGACCTTGGTTTACTACCTCAACCGCCTCAAGAAAAGTGAGCGTGCTAGCCGACAAAGCCAGCTGTTACTGGAGTCGATATTCGATCAAAGTCTACAGTACATGGGTATTCTTGATAAAGGCGGTGTACTGCTGTCGAGCAACAGTAAGCTGCATGAGCTTCTTTATAATCAAGGTTATAAATTAGGAACACCTCTCCAAGAATATTGGGAGGATGCCGCGGGCGAAGCGCTGAAGGAGTATTTTGCTGAAAGGGATGATTATCCAACCTTACGATTTGAGGCTGAGGTATGGTGCCGTGATCGTGGTGGAATGGTGCTAGATATCTCTTTAAAGCCGATGCCGAGCAGTGAAGAGGACACCATTCAGTTCTTATTTGAAGCTCGTGATGTTACCTCACGAAAGCTTGCTGAGAACAAATTGTTCCAACGTGAAGCGAATCTCAAACTGTATTACGACAAGCAGCCGGTGATGATGATTACACTGGATGTCAATAATCGCATTCAGCAAGTGAACCAGTTTGCTGAAGAATTACTAGGTTATCCACTTGATCTGCTTTTGGGGCATCGCCCTAGAGAATTTTATGTGGATGAGAACGCGATGATTCCTCGTCATATCTTGTTGCAACCACAGCACAAAATTCGCGGCGTGTGGCGTCGTGATATCGAGTATCGTCATGCGGACGGTAGAACGATCTGGATTCGTGAAAATATTCGTCCATTGGTCGACTCGGGTCAGCTGTTGATTGTGGGAGAGGATATTACTGAAACCCGCGAACTTTCTGAAAAGTTAGAATACCAAGCGCGTTATGACCTGCTTACAGACACTTTCAACCGCAACCACTTTGAGCAAGAGCTACAAAAGGCGCTGAAAGAGGTCGAGAGTCATATGAGAACTCATGCGATGTTGTTCTTAGATTTGGATCAATTGAAGGTACTGAACGATACTGCTGGGCATGAAGCGGGTGATGCCGCGATCTTATTTAGCGCTAATCTGATAGAAGATGTGCTTCCTTACAATGCTGTGTTAGCTCGGATGGGGGGAGATGAGTTTGCGGTACTAATCAAAGACTGTACTGAGCGAGATGCTGTCAATGTCTGTCACAGTATTATATCGATGATGAGTGAGAATCCATTCTTATGGGGTGATATTCACCTCAATCTTACTTGTTCTATCGGAATTCGATTGATTGACCATACTGCCGCTTCGTCACAAATGGTGCATGCACAGGCGGATGCCGCTTGCCATGCCGCTAAAGAGGAAGGGCGAAATCGTTATCACCTTTATCATCTAGATGATGAAGATCTGCGCCGTCGCCATTTAGAAATGGAATGCGTTAACTTGGTACACGAAGCCTTAGCCAATGATCGCTTGGAGTTATTTGCCCAACGTATTCTTGGCCTAGAGGAAAATAGCAACAAAATGCACTTTGAGATACTGGTG
>NZ_JBGONH010000071.1:0-19928 GCF_041439075.1 Vibrio sp. FF145 | reverse complement strand
AAGGCATGACAGAATCGGTTGGTACTTATCCCGTCATGTTCCCTCAGTAATGACAACTGGTCAATCTTAATGTGTCAATCTTAATGTGTCAATCTTAATGCGAGCACCAAACAATTCTGTCGTCCCTTAGCCTTGGCACTCGTAATACACCTCCTTTGTAACCTGTCACCTTATTCCTGATTTCATTCTACCGAACAAAAGCGCCTCACTCAGTGTGGGCGCTTTTTTGTTTTCCTTCACAAGGAGTTTTTCTATGTCTACGACTCGTGGTGGTCAAATCACTTTCCATAACATTCGAATGTGGTGGCAAGTGAACGTAACCACAATCAAGTACCTCAATATCTTCGCGGCCTTGCTCGGGCTTATCACTACTTACCTCCTCACCTCGGCCAGCACATTAACCGGTGCCTACTACTACAGTCTATTTTGGCTATTCAACAAATTAGGTTTTAGCCTAAAGCGCAACGTAGTGGTCGAATGGGAAGATCAACGCTACAGCAGCACCCTTGGCCAACAACTGCAAAACCCCATCTTGTCACAGTGCTACCAAGAATTGCTGCAAGCCCTGTTCATTGGCCTACTGGTCTCTGTGGCCACTTCCACCGTGCTGTTTGTGATTATCAACCACTGGTTTAAGAGAAAAGGGCAAGAGCAAAGCGAAGATAACCACATTCGCGGCTTTCAATTGGCTGAGCCTAAAGCCGTCACCGCAGAGCTGAAAAAGAAGAAAAAACTCTCTCCTTTTGCACTCGATGGTCACAAGCTTTTTGTTGATAGGTTTGAGGTCAAGCACTTAATGATTGACGGCACCACAGGCGCAGGTAAATCCGTTGCGATTCGCAAGTTATTGCGCTGGATACGGGCGCGAGGCGATAAAGCCATCATCTACGATAAAGGCTGCGATTTTGTCAGTAAATTCTATGACCCTCATAAAGACGTGATTTTAAATCCCTTCGATGAGCGTTGCGCTGCATGGGATATTTGGAGTGATGCCAAAGAAGCCCCTGACTTTGAATCGCTCGCGGCCGCGCTTATTCCGCAACACGGCGAAGGCGACCCGTTTTGGGTGGATTCCGCACGAACCATTTTCGCAGCAACCACCTATCAAATGATGATCGATGACAAACACAAATGTACCATTGAAAATTTGCTGCACATTATCTTAACGTCGGAGCTTTCCACGCTAGGTGAACACTTAAAAGACACCGAAGCTAGCTCCCTCGTCTCGAAAAGTATCGAGAAGACAGCTATCTCCATCAAATCGGTACTAGCGACTTACATTAAGTCATTACGTTACTTACATGGTTTGGATGAAAAAGACGCACAAGGCCACCATAAACGGGCGCCATTTTCGATCACAGATTGGGTGCAAGATGAATCCCAGCAAGGATTTTTATTCCTATCGAGTAACGCAAGACAACACACCGCACTCAGACCACTGATCTCGATGTGGCTTGCGATTGCCTCCAACGCCATTCTAGGAATGGAGCCCGATGACGACCGCCGAATTTGGGTGATCATCGATGAAATGCCTACGTTACATAAACTGCCTGAACTCACGCACATTATTTCTGAAGTGCGTAAATTTGGAGGATGTTATTTACTGGGTTTGCAATCTTACGCTCAATTAGAAACCACTTACG
The DNA here is from genome assembly GCF_041439075.1 of Vibrio sp. FF145. NCBI lineage: Bacteria > Pseudomonadati > Pseudomonadota > Gammaproteobacteria > Vibrionales > Vibrionaceae > Vibrio > Vibrio sp. FF145. Next base: position 18,285 of record NZ_JBGONH010000071.1, on the reverse strand, counting down.
GGCGCAACGCGGCGAGAGTCATTTTTGATTTGCTCAACACGCGCTTTTTCTTCCGCGCCCCTTCAAAAGCGATGGCCACCATTTCCTCGGATGATCTTGGTGAGCAAGAAATCGATATCTCACGAGAAAATATTTCTTACGGGGCGAACGCACTGCGTGACGGTGTCTCACTTGGCCACCAAAACAAAACGCGTCCTGTGGTTTCTCCTGCCCAAATCCAAGGTTTGGATGATTTAGAGTGTTACTTACGCACCCCTAACTCCATGCTCATCACTAAGCTGCAACTGAAGTACGACCGCATGAGCAATCTCCAACCCTCCTTCATCAAACGCAACCTACCAGGCGGGAAAGCAATGGAGAGTATCGACCAAGCCTTGATTTTTCATGAGTTAATTGCTTTGCATGAACTCGATGAAACCCAAAGAAACCGATTACTCGCCATTCAGCAAAGTACCTATGAAAACGAAGAAGAGCAGCAGCAAACCAGAACCCATCAAAAACAAACCCTTGCCAAAGCACCGAAAAAGGAAAACCCGACCAATAACGCTGCCCAAAACCAACAGCTCGCTGAAAACACACAAAATGCACTACAGCGAGAAACCGAAGAGGCGTCCATGACACAAGCAGAAACGGGCGAGATGTACGATTAACCACACGAAATGAAACATCAAGGAACATTTAGAGACCGAACACAATCTTACCCTCCCCTGTAAAAACCCTTTACCACCCTTTCATTCACATCAACGCCGTCCGCTAACCCATTCGTACCACACCCAACTCACCGGCATTCCGCTGACGTGGCGGCTTTGCTGCGCCCCAAAAAAAGGAGAACACCTTATGATGTCCATTAGCCCTCTTAAATCCGCCTCTGGCGCCGCCAAGTATTACTTAAACGAAGAAAACACCCAAGAGACCCCTGACATTTCTCTCGAAAAAGACAGCAACGACAACTACTACCTCAAAGAAAACAGTACCAATGAAAACACCTTTTGGCATGGTCAGTTAGCCGAAGAAGCAGGCCTACTCGGTAAACCGGTTGACCAAAAAACGTTAGAGTCCGTTTTATCTGGACACCTAGGCCATGAAACCATCAAAGGCAAACGCGACGATCATAAATCGGGGTTTGACCTAACCTTTTCTGCGCCAAAATCGGTCAGTATACTTGCTCTCGTCGGGGGTGACACACGTTTAATCGATGCGCATAACACGGCGGTCAAATTCGCGCTCTCGCAATTAGAAAAAGACGTAGCACAAGCCACGCACATCAATGACGAAGGCGCTCGTGAGTTCATCAATACCGAATCCATGGCCTTTGCGGTCGTGCGCCATAAAACCAGTCGTGAAAACGACCCACAACTCCATTCCCACGCTTTGACGGCAAACATGACGCGCGACAAAGAAGGGCAACTGCGTACACTCGCCTCTTCTCTCAAACAAAAAGGCGGCGTCATCAATGGAACAGGCGAGCGCATTTACCACTTCCAAAAGTACTACACCGCTCTTTACCAGAGTCAGCTTGCCAAAGAGAGCGAACAAATGGGTTATCAAATGCAAGGATTGGGTAACGGCCAATTTGAAGCCAAAGGCCTCCCTCAAATCCTCCTTGATACGTTTTCTACTCGCAAACAACAGCTCGACCAACAAGCCTTAGATTTTGGGGGGACGCAAGCGGCAAAAGATGTAGCCGCACTCGATACTCGCAAAGCCAAAACCTACGAAAGTGAGGCCGAGCTCAATACTCGCTGGCAACAAACGGTGTGCAACAAAGGCTATCAGCCCAAAGACTTGGTTAAAAACGCCCTCGGCATCGCTCAACAAGAGCATCACCCTGAACAAATCGCTAAAGACGCGTTTAGTCGCGCCGTTGAACACTTGGGGCAATACAACACGGCACTAAAACTGCAAAAGATCATAGAATTAGCCGCGGCCGAGTTTACCAAGGGCGGCGTACAAGCCAATGCAATCGACCTTAAAGTGGTCGCAGACCAATGGGTGAAAGACGGGGCGCTTCTCCCCCTTTCCATGAAAGGTCAATACACCACTCAAACCATGCTGAAAACCGAACAAGCGTTAATGGCGGCCAGCAAAGGGCGTACGCACCATATGCGTACTCCCGTCAATGACGCTACGTTAGATAAACTGACCCTCACTCAAGGCAACTGCCAAAAGGTGGCGGACATTTACCAGTCCACCAAACAGTTTCATGTGGTCAATGTGTTTGGCAACAGTGAGCAAATCGCGCAAAACCTATTGAACGTCGGCAACCATGTCGGTAAACGTGTCCACTTAGTGTCACAAAACGCCAAAGACAAACACCGTCATAGCCAAACCATCCAACGTGAAAGTCATACGGTCGCAGCCTGGGTAAAACACCGGTTTCAAGAAGAGCATCGTCACTCTGTCCATAGTTTGTTGCACTCCGACCTACCAATGACCAACAAAGATGTCCTTCTCGTCGACAGCGCCCACAAAATGAGCGCGAATGAGTTGATCGCTTTAAACGCAAAAGCTAAGGGATCGGGGAGCAAAGTCATCTTGCTGAACAACACGTCCAGTCGCCAAGGTTTTAAAGCCTATAACGCCATCGAGCTTTACCGCAAAGGCAACGTCGTCTCGCACTCTTGGGTAGACAGCAAACAGATAGACAGTAAGGTTGCCTTGCACGACAGTGATACGCGCACCCTCGCCAGAGCTTATACCTACTTATCAAACAAAGAAGACACACAAGTGCTGGCGACTTCTCACGTTGAACAACGACGATTGACGGACGCGATCCGGACCTCTCTACAGAACCAGGGTCAACTTGCCCGCAGCGGCATCACCTTGTTGACTCAGCAACCTCATTATTTGTCTAAACCCCAACAGGAGTTAGCGCAACACTACAAGCCGGGCATGACCCTTCGCCATTGGGAAGACGGAAAACCTCAAGAGTTAGTGGTTTCCACATCGGATAAGACAAACAATCGAGTCCATGTACTCAGCAAAACCGATGGACAAGAATACACCCTCGATCCCGCTTCCACCGGATTCAAAGCCCTCAACATGCAGGTCTTTAAACCTGAATCGTTGCAAGTTAACCAAGGTGAACGCCTCATAACCACCAGTAAGCACTTTCCATCTGGGTTGAACGCCAATGAACGTTACGTGGTCACAGGATTATCTAAAGAAACCCTGACGTTAACGGACACGCAAGGCGAATCGAAAACCATCCCCGCTGAAGCCCTGAAAGACGCACCACTAAAATACGACTATGTGCATTCCGCCAGTCATATCGAACCAAGGCCGCACACTCTTATTTCAGGCAAAACCTTTACGCTCTCCAAAGCGCTCTTCCATGATCTGACCGAGAAAAGCGCGCGCATCGATGTGTTTACCGACAACCCCGATAAAGCCCAGGCCGCGCTTGAGAAAAGCGAAGTGAAGCTTTCTGCCATCGAGCGAGTGATGCACACTCAAAGCGTCAACGACCGCTACCTGACTGACACCACCGCTATCACCGTCAAAAGCGACATCCAGCAAGCCCTCACTCTCTTAAACAAAGAGCAAAATTCACCACTGCAAGAGAAAGCGTTGAACTTTGCCCTGAGTCATCTTTCTGAAAAAGAAGCGGCGTTTACACAAAAAGAGTTAGTCGTCGAAGCGATCCGTTACGCTTTTGAAGAGGCCAATCAACCGATAATCAAAGATCAAATTGAAACAGAGCTCGCCAAGCGCAGTGACACCCTCTCTGCCGAATACAGCGACGGCACACGCTGGACCACCCAAGCGGCGCTCGATACCGAAAAGCACATCTTGCGGAACATTGAGCAAGGGAAAAATCAACACAAGCCGTTTGCCACCCACAGACAAGTCAGAGATTATCTCGATGCACAGCCTCGCCTTACCCAAGGGCAAAAGGACGGCATCACCCTTATCTCAACGACCAAAGACAGTTTTGTGGCCGTGCAAGGTTTAGCGGGCACCGGTAAATCCACCCTACTCGAATCCAACATTGAATTGATTCAACACGCTAGCCAAGCCAGTAAACACTCACCTTCACAAATCATAGGTATTGCACCAACGCACGCCGCCGTCAGCGAACTGGAAAGCAAAGGGATACAAGCGCAAACGCTGGAAAGCTTACTGACCGACCTAAGACGTGGCATCACCTTACCAGAGGACTACAAAAACACGCTGTTCTTCCTCGATGAAAGCTCCATGGTCAGCAACCAACAAGCCAAAGAGCTCACCGACCTTGTATTACAAAGCGGCTCCAAAGCCACCTTACTTGGGGATAAAGAGCAGCTGCTTTCTCTTAATGCCGGTAAACCGTTTGAATTGAGCATGAGACAAGGACTCATCGATACGGCTTTTATGACCGACATCATTCGTCAGAAGAATGAAATACTGCTTGGTGCCGTACACAACATTGTGGATAAGCAGCCACACAGCGCCCTCGATAAACTCTCTCAGCAAAGCCCTGATACACTCGGTAGCACGCAACATATTATCTCCACCCTCGATGAGAGTGCGAAAGACCAAAGCAAAGCACAGCTTATTGCCACCGAAAAGCTGCCTTACGCTGTAGCACAGGACTACCTTGCCCGTACGCCCGAAACGCGAGAAAACACGCTTATCATTGCTTACACGAATAACGAGCGTGACCACATCACTGAGCACATTCGTGTCGGACTGATGAAAACACAAGAGATAGGCCAAGAGAACATCATCACCACCCGATTGCGCTCTACAGGTGAGAGCAAAGAAGAGTTAGCCACCATGATGCCTTATCAGAAAGGGCTCATTTTAAGCACCAAGCAAGGAGAGTACGACATCATTACCCACATTGATTCGGAGCACGGAGTGGTGACACTTCAAGACGTGAATACAGGTAAGACAAAACCGTTTTTGCCACGTAACAAAGACCACAAATACACGTCACTCTTCGCTCAATCAGAAAAGCCGCTTTCAACCGGTGATAAAATCATGACCCGCTTTACCGACAAAGCGCGAGGCATTAAAGCCAATGTGGAATACACCATCAGCCGTGCCACCAAGGAAGAAATCACCGCGCTTTCGAAAGAAGGGCAAACGTTAAACCTCAATCCAAACCAACTCAAAGATGGGCATTGGGATTACGCTTACACCAGAACTGCGGACATGGCGCAAGGAGCGACGTATCAGTACGTCATTACCACTCTCAAAGGCAAAGGCGCACTGACGAACTTAAGACGCGCTTACATCGATTTGAGCCGAGCGAGCACTCATGTCAAACTTTTTACCGATAACCCAAAACAGATGATGAAGAGCTGGTTATCAAAAGAGGTCAATAAACACAGTGCCATTGAAACCATCGAAAACATTGCACCACACAGTACCCCTTACTTTAATGACAAAGCTCTGCCTCATGAAGACGTACGTTATCAAAATAGAAACGGAGATTTTGACTACAACCAATTTAAAGAACACATCAACCAAGCGCTCCCTAAATACACCGAAAGCTTAGCCATCAACCTATTGGGACAACCGAACCCATCTAAATCAGACCGTGACTATTTAACCTTTGGTATCGGTAAATCGGCTCTAAAAGTGTCATTAACGGGGGAATATCGAGGGTATTTTAAAGACTATACCACCGGTGAAAAAGGCTCATTAATCAATTTGATGATGAGTCATAAGGAAATAAATTATAAGGAGGCAATGAAAGAAGCCCACAACATCCTTAATGATCCTAATAAATACCAACTCACCGCCAACCCTAAACATGAACAATTACTGACTACTACGCCAAAACACATGGCACAATTTGAAGAGAGAGCGAAAGAATATATACAAACCAGTCAGCCACTCACAGGCACATTAGCCGAAACTTACCTCAATAAATTAGGTATTGAACACCCTAAGAGTGACCATGTTCATTTTCATCAAGCAGTGTACTCCTCGGAGGACCAGACATTTCACTCGGCAATGATAACTAACATTCACGATAAAAAAGGAGAAACAAAAGCGATTGAAGTGACTTATTTAGACGGGCAAGGAAATAAAGATCCGGCACTCGACATCAACCCACGGATATTAGGCACGAAATCCAAACAAATAACGCGATTCCATCAAGGCAGTGATTTGCACACCACCATCATCAGTACCTCAATCGAGAATGCTTTTATTATTAATCAAGCGCATCAAGGCCAATACGACATTATCAATGTCAATCATAAGAATGACATTCAGAATATCTCCACCGATGAACTCAGACAGAACATTGTGATTGTACTGAGTCAAGGAAATACTGATTTAAATCCCAACAACGTTGAAAAAATCATGGCCAACTTTTCAGGGAGAAATATTCAGTTTGTTTCACCTGACGATATGCTTGAGGAAATTAAACAGGGTATTGAACAATACCATCAACAAACGCATCAACAAAAAGAGGAATTCGACACACCCACTCAAGACCATGATTCATTAACCAACGAGCCGGACACTGATATTAATCAACACACAAAAGAAATCAAAGATAAAGAGCTTGAACACTTCGACAGCAAAGAACCCTCCCCTCAAAAAACGTTTGATTTTAATCAGGAGCGTGACAACAACAATGACCAAGATAATAAACTAGATAGAGAGTTAGAGCGGTAGAAAAAGGGGTGTCCAATGGACTACCCTTTTTTTTTGCCTGCCAGAAACTCATCGACTTTATTATCGATATCAGATTTCACCTGTTGCCTAAAGGGTTTGGATTCTTTTTGTTGTCGGAATAATTTTTCACCATCAAAGGTTTGTCCATGAACCACATCAGTGATCGCAGATGAGCCACGAACGACACGATAAATCTCTTCCATCAACGCACGGTTCGATGGACTATCATCCTCACTGTCATTGAGTTTGATGCGCAGTGCCAACATCAAAAGTTGGCGTGTGGCCTCTGCATCACTTAATGCTTCCTTATCCCTAAACGTCTTAAAATCTTGCGCTAACTTTCCACGTAAAGAACTTTGTAGCGGATAAGAACGTGTCATATTGCCCTCCTCAATCCCAATTAAAAGCATTGTTATTCAAATGAAATTTCAATCAATTAATTTTATAAAAGACCCTTCAAGCATTGTCAATAAAGGGCTCAATCAACATTCAATGATTTCCAATTAAAGGACCTTGAAAACGCTCTCATCGCTTTACCTATAAGGGATCAATTAATAATCATTGAAAAAATATATTTATCCATTGAAATTTAATCGGCTAATTAGTGTAATTTCTGAAAATTTTTCCACGTTAATTTAAGCGACTATTATATCTTTAACTTTTTGTTTTTATTATCTTTATGTTTTTCACAGACAACCATTTGCATTGATTTCAATGCGCCGTAGGGTGTGGGATTGGATTGAGGGAAGCAGGGCCACTTCGTTAAACGCTTGCATAATTTGTGCTTTCTCTAAGGCATTATATTATTAGGTAAAGTCGCCCATATTAAAAGGGGTTGGGGTGAAAAATGGATCACACTACTAAAAAGTCACCACACCTTTTAGGAATTCAGGGCCATTCGTAAAACGAAATAACAGTGAAATCTGACTTTAGAAAGGCGATATTGTATCCGTCATTCCGCCCCCAATTTAATAATTAAAATAGTGTTATCCAGCATTCATTTATCAGTAAAAAACGACACTATCTTGACCGCGAGCGGCAGTTTTGATCTTTTATTGGCTTTGATGTGATGAACACACCTCCCTAAAAATTAATTATATTAATTTAATTCCTTTAAAATCCAATCAGATTTACAGTACGATGAAGGGTTCTTACCTGATATTTAAATAGAAGCACAAATTATAGATTAATTTTTTAGATACAAGGTGTATTTAAATGGCGTTCATCGAAGAAATAAAAATACCTCATAGCAACCCCAAAAACAAAGAGTTCTACCAATGGAATATAGCTAATATTATCGAATCTTCCCCTAATTACTTATCGCTCAAAGAAACGTTTGAGTGCTTAGTAGACGACCCCTATTTACAGACAGTGGCGATATTTAGAAAGCGACGTTACTCGATCTGTAAATTCATTAATGGACAGTTCCATTGGGTCGACTCTCCTCCAGTATTTCATCAGGCTCAATTTATTAATTCATATGCTGGAGGTATAAAAAGAAAATTTAAAAGCATAAGCAGTCAAGCAAAAATTTTTAGTGAAAAAATAATTATCCCAATATTGATGAAATATCTATCTAAGAATGAGGCACACATTGGCGTTCATCAAATTCGAATCACTGCTAATGATGACTATAACGGCCTTCCCGCACCTGAAGGTCCTCATCAAGATGGGTTCGACTTCGTCTGTACCCTTTGTATCGACAAGCGCAATATTGCAGGTGGTAACTCAATAGTCCTAAGTGAGGGTGACATAGTTGTGAACAAACAGCTAAACATTGGTGATCTGCTGATTATTGATGATAAACATTTTTACCATTATGTTTCTCCAATAGTCCCTCTTCTTCCCGGCGAGGCACACAGAGACATGTTCATTTTTACGATCAACTGTAAGGGAAATTAAATGAAGCAACTCATCTTGTTAGCCCCACCGAAAATATTACTGCAACACTCTGTTAAATCTTGGATAAAAAGTATTGGCCATGATGCAATTATCTATTCTTGTGCTAATAAAAAGAAGGAATTAGAAAACCATTTTCAAAACGAAATCGAGATCCATTTATATCAAGACTTTAGTAACAATTCTTTAGTCGAACTTGATGTTTATCATAGAGCCTTAAAGTTATCGGCCCCTAGAGTAGCTGCACTTGCTGAAATTGATCTTGAGAGAGCTGCTAGATTAAATGACAAACTTGGGGTAACGCAGGGCTGTTCGCAGAGAATAATCTATTTCAGAGATAAGTATAAGATGAAATCACTTGCTCAAGACAATGGAGCTTTGATCCCAGCAATGTCGCGAGTACATAACGCAATAGAACTCGCTATCTTCATAGAACAATATGGTTACCCTGTTGTTATAAAGCCTTGTGATGGGCGCGGTTCTAATGGCGTTGAAATTTTAAGCAATGAGGGACAACTCAAAGCGTATCTGTTAAGGGCCAAAACGACGAAGTTTTTCAATCTAATGGTAGAGCAATTCATCCAGGGAGAACACTATCAAGTTAATGGACTTATCATTAATGCTAATCCCGTTGTTATCTCGACCAGTAAAGCCTTGGTTTCTTGTTTAGATTTTTTGTCTGGAGCAGTATTTGGATTACAGATGGTTGATCCAAACTCATCTTTGGCAAAAAAAATCAAAGCCTATACTGAATGGCTAATATTTGATGTTTTGCCTTCTGAGAAAACTTTTTTGTTCCACCTAGAAGTATTTGTAACAAAAGATGGCCAAATTATTCTTGGAGAAATCGCTGCTCGTCTCGGAGGTTGTTTCGTCAATGAAGAATTGAAAGAAGCGTGGGGAATAAATTTGAGAATGTCATATCTATCAGCTCTAAGAAACTCAAAACAAGATATCCCAACAATCGATACCCATAAAAAATTGGTCGGCCAGCTGCTCGTTCCGCCCCGAGAAGGCATCTTGTTGGCGGCTCCAGAGACCTGTGATTTAGATTATGTTCTTAAGTACAAACTTTCAGGTTCTGTTTCCCAAAATCATACAACGATGTCATTCACCAATGGCGAGATTATGAGCGCCATTATAAAAGGGGACACAGAAAACGAGGTCAAAGAAAACCTGTCATCACTTAATCAATGGTTCAACGAGCAATCCGAATGGGAAAGTGAAATCAACTCTATAAAACCAGCAACGAGATAAAATTATCATGAAGTTAGCGATTATTGGAAGTGGTTATACTGGGACCTCACTCTTCTCAAGGCTCGAAACCATTTTCACCTCAAATCATTCGTGCATTAACATCGATATGTACGATAGAGCCAATGAAGCTGGTACAGGTCTAGCCTATCAGAAAGATATCAGCTCTAACATTTTGAATAGACCAGCAAAAGCCATGTACATGAATAACAAAAATGACTTTCTTCGTTGGGCAATGTCTTCGTATCCAAATAGTCTAGAAATAACCCCAGAGTCCTTCTTACAACGTTCTTTATTTGGTGACTTTTTAAAAGAAAAGTTGCTTGAGAATATTGAACGCTATAGAGCTTTAGGTTGCCGAATCACAACAATAGCTCTTCAAGTTGAAAATATTCGTAAGACTGAATCCGGTTGGTGCGTAGTCACAAAAAACAACAAAAAGGTTTATGATGCGGTCTTTCTCTGTACAGGAACTAGTGTGGAGGCTGACCCTTACCGACTTATAGGAACTCTAAGATACCTTTCTAATCCTTATCCAATTAATCGCTTGGGTTCATTGACAGGAAGAGTAGGAATATTAGGGAGTAGACTTACCGCTTATGATGTAGCTTTAGGGCTTAATTATTCTAAGGTGACTCATGCGAAAATGCTTTCACGAGCCTCAGATAGACCTAGACCTGTAACCCGTTATCATGACATTGAACTTAAGTACCTCTCACCTGAAAGTACAGAAGCATTCATCAATTCAAGAGACACAATAACACTTGAATCAGTGCTCAATCTCATTAATAGAGAGTTACGCCATCAGGGAATAGAACTAACCATATTTCAGCTAGCCTCCGCCGAGCACCTTGTAAACGGAGACCTAGTAACTAGTGTGCTAACAGCTGCTAACTACTCCTTGTCTCGGCTATGGCAAAACCTCTCCCGCAGTTCGAGAAGTAGATTAATGGGTACTTTCCAAACTCGCTGGGCAAATATGCGAGTCCCAGTCTCCCTGCAAAATCATGCTGCCATTGAGGCGCTTATAGAAAGAGGTAAGGTCTCGCACAGCAAGGGAATTACTAATGTATCATTTTACAATGGTCAATATTGTGTGGAGACAGATAAAGAAAAGTACTTCTTTGATTTCATCATCAATGCTACAGGGATACGACGTTCACTCGATAGAAGTAATCCGGTACTTGATAGCCTGCTAAGTCGGAAACTAGCAAAAGAAAATCAATATGGAGGAATCAATGTTTGTCCATCAACTTGTTCTGTTCTTTCCGAAACTGGTGAAATTCAAATGGGCTTGTATGCTCTTGGTCAGATAACTTGTGGTGATTTTTACATGGTCAATAACATAGATGTGATTAATAACCAAATCTCCACTTTATTGTCATCTTTCAAGCTGAAAAAAGGGGAAACCAAAACATGTATCTAGCCTCATTCATAGCTTTGGTTGGCTCGCTCTTATTTACATATTTCGAGATACCACTAGGTGCAATGTTCGGTGCCCTGATTGCTCTTTTGTTAACGTCAAAAGCAGGGTTTACTCTAGCTCTTCCCAAAAGCACATTGACTGGAGTACAGTTAATCCTTGGTGCCACAGTGGGCTCAATAGTCCCTGTACAGACTCTTTCCAAGGGTTATCCGATATTACTTTTTGTGGGACTCGTCCTTTGTATGTCAGCACAAGTTCTCACCTCGTATCTCTGGCTTTCTAAGCGAGAGAAATGGTCAAAATATGAAAGCCTACTTGGGGCGGTCCCGGGAGCGATGGCCGCGGTTCTTGTCATTAATGAAAATCACAATTCACCTTCTAGTAAAGTAATTTTCACTCACACAGTTCGACTCATTTTCTTAATCATAGCTTCCGCTCTTCTTGTCTCAACGGACAACTCACCAGTTCCTGGGCCGGCTATTTCCTTAGACAACCTTTGGATACTTATACCACTTCTCCTCGCCTACTTTTCAGGTTTACTTCTCGATAAAATTGGTACTCCAGCACCGTATATGGTGACTGGGATGTTAGCAACTATGTTTGTGAACTCTGAGTTACCGTCATACAACTTTCTTGTCCCGACAGAGCTTGTTTTTATTGCAACATCCGCTCTAGGGGCATTAATTGGGATTCGTCTAAAAGATATAACCGTTGTAGATATCTTCTCTTATGCGCGAGCTGGAATTATTGCTACAACGTTAAGTCTTACAGTCACAGTTGTTTTTGCATATATATTCAGTAAGCTAATTGATAAGGAGTTCATAGTACTCTTGATGTCGTGGGTTCCGGGCAGTGTGGAGTCTATGACTGTCGCTGCCATTCATCTTGGGCTAGAGCCTGCATTAATAATGCTTAGTCATATCATTCGCATGATAATGCTTCATTCTATTCCTCTCGGCTTCAATATTTATAAGTATTTACGGAGACAATTATGAAATGGGACATTGGTGTTGGCTTAGTTTCATTAAAAAACCTCAGTTAAGATTGGTTTTTTGCTTTTTCCATTCCTAATAAGCTCTTTTCACTTAAATGCACTTAATTTACCTATTGAAAGAAATTCAATTGGAACTTCCACTCTTCAACGGTATCCAGTCTGTACTTTGTAGTATTGAAGAGCGGAGCTACGCTGCTTCTATCTAAAAACATCAGCAACAATAAAGCTTGAGAAGTACAATATCCTCTCATCATTTTTTGCTTTAAACACATTATTCATCATCGGTAAATCTATCTAATTTCTATTTAGACCGTCAACCTCCCTCGGTAATCACACCACTCCCCAAAAGTGAGCACTAAGGCGATCTTGTCCCAGAGCACGACACCCAGATCACGGTGATCACATGAGTCGCGACGACATACTGACTCAGAGTTGGACAGAAATCGTTTAGTGGTATTACTCTAAACGACTTACGCCAGATTAGAAAAAGTATCTTGAAACCTTAAACACTTATTAAGTTCATTTTTTCGGTCTTACTTCTTGCTCGTTTGGATTATAAAAAAAGTTAATATTGTTTACGGAGAAATCCGTGTCTTCTGGTAGAGCTGCACCTAAATAAATTTGTTGTAGTACCGCACCAAATACCATTATTGCTTGATAAGTCGTATGCTGAAACACGCCATCTGCACTATGGCTAGATTCATTACCTAGCCACTTAATTGCTTCAAGTGCTCCAATACATTTACGCTCTACTTTCCCCAATTTTTTACATTTATCTAAACGTTCTTGTAGTGGAATAGGTTTTGGATACCCTTTACTACTAAGGACGGCTACACCGCTTTTAGTTCTATGCTGCTCAATACCCAATTGAGTCAATAGCTCTTCAACAGCAACTCTCAGTTTGTTGCCACACGATGCTTGTTCAACCCAGAAAAGTGAAAATACTAACTCCAACAACATTCTGATTTTGTATGGATATTTGGGGTCTAAAGGAAAAAAATCAGGTGCTGGATCTATGTATGTGGGTGTAAATAACATTTCGTACCCACAGTCCTCATCAGAGTAAAACTCACCTGACATCACAAGAATGCCCACATCAGCACATTCCTGATTTTGACACAGTAAGTCTGATCGTAAGATTGTCCTTGTATCCCCACCAGTTCGAGCCTCTGCTATCTGACGAATTTTTAGTTCGCCAACGGGACTCATATCCCCCTGATTACATGATGGACATTTAAATGCGGGAATTTGCTCTTGTGAATATAAAATACCCTGTTTCAATTATCTTTCTCCATAAACTTAACACCGCATTAAGGGGGAATAACGCCTCCCACCTAACTAAACCAATGTGCCGTAGACACTTAAGCTGAAGCAAACCAAAAATGCCGAACATTAGGAATCCACATTAAACACTTTGATGGTCTTTGAATGCCGCTACATTTTCCCGAAGAGAACTTTCTCGTATTGACCTCCTCTCAGGTTTTATTGGCCAACATAGAGTCTGGCTTATCAACTCACAGTGTTGCAGTCGTAATAACCGTTAGTCATAACGAACTGTAACGCCCATGGACAGAAGTGAGCTAGATCCTTGACTCTAGCTCAGCCTATTAGACTTAAAAAATGACCTCTAACTAAATCAGTATGATTTCATCTTCATCAAACCATTCAGCATCAATAGCACGATTCTTGACTGCTAAAGGCTCTTGTGAGTAAGCAACAACAGCAAGGCTCTTCTCCGCCCTACTGCATATTACATAGAACAGCCGTCTGGTTCTGGATAAGACGGAGTCTATACCATTCGCCTCATTTTTCTTATCTGTAGCCGACAGATTTTCAGCGCCAAAGAGCTTCTCATACTTGAAAAGAAAGCCCTTTGAGTCTTTGTCATCTATTACTGCCAAAATGCGATCAAATTCCAACCCTTTAACTCCCTGATGAGTAGTAAAACCTAGCTCGTCGGCCACATATTTTGCATAGTTTTCAACGTGACTCAGTCTTGCATCAAGTGCTGTATCCCAAGCTTTTTGGATGGAAGGTGACTCAACGCCCTCTACGAGATCTGCGATACCTTCCAGTAAAAGGTCGTTCAAGATATCGGGGATTTCTAACAGTTGATTCTTCTCTATTAATGACAATAATTCTCTGAGGCTAATGTCATTTTTCAGCAAAGCTCTAACCTTACTCACTGCATCTTCCACAGAAGCTAATAGCGCTATCGGATCTGCAAGGAAGTCTTTATTCTCTCCCCCTATCAAATGAGAATGTTTCTTAATAATTCTCATAACTTCAAAGTCATTTTCTTTACGAATCGCATTAGCCAAAGGTAGAACCTGATGAGTACAAAATTTAAATGTTGAACTCGTTCCGTTTAGTAATGAATCTCTGAGGCTATCCTCCGCTGACAGTGGAGTGAAAAACTCGTCAAACTCTCCTCTACGAGCTGCCATGGCATGTTCAAGCGTTAACGTTTTTACCTGACTAACATCTTTCCAATTCTCATCATCAGTTATCGTCTTCATCTGCTCTCTTATACGAGCCTCAACTTCTGATTTATTTTCATTGGGTGTCTGGGCAATAAATAAGCGAACAATACCTTCTTCTGCATCTGGCTTTGCAGTTTGTTGTTTACCATCATCCTCATGCCTAATTTTATTAATCAGCTTGATAACCCTTTTGGGGCTCCGAAAGTTGGTTTTCTTTTCGGGTGTTTTCCAGTTCTCAGGTAGACTTGTCGCTAAGTCTTCTTTACCTCCGCTATAAATTCTCTGCATAAGGTCACCAAAAAGACCTAAAGAAAAGCAGCCTGAATTATTTTTCTGGGTCTGTATAAATGCATCCATCAGACCTTTATTTGTATCCTGACTCTCGTCAATCAGTAGTATAGGGAACTTGTTAACTAACACTTTTTGGAACAGTGGCTGTTCAGTTAAAAATTCAGTGGCAATTTTGATTACCTCTGCATGTGTCAAAGACCCTGTAGTCAACCGTGTGCTAGTTGGGCTGTATGTAAAATTCTGTACTATATCGAGTTTTTCTAACCGTTTTAATTTTGAATCTCTACTTCGAGCGTTCTTTACTGCCGTCTTACCAGATTTGTCTTTTGCTTTATAAATTTTTTCTTGTAAATCATCAATACTTGCTTTTAGGTCGGCTTCCAACCATATTTTTATATCGCTCGTAAATGGCTGAATTAACTCCCAAACAAAGCTGTGTATGGTAGAGACAGCAAATATTGGATCGTATTGAAGGCGATGCTTAATTTCTTCACAAGCAGCATTAGTGTAGGTGATAACGGCAATGCGCTGTCCTGCTTTTATAAACCTATTAAGGTCATTGTCACGTACTGCCTGAAGAACATTTACAAGAGTTCTGGTTTTACCCGATCCAGCTCCAGCAAATAATAAAAAACTAGTAGGGTTGTCAAGGTTTAGATATTGATAAATCTCTTTATCAACCTCTTGAAGACTATGAGTATCTACCATCTCAGAACTCCTCCAAGGCTTCGGGTTCTTCAACCTCTTCAGGTTCTGCAAAGACAAATTCTTGGTCAGTATTGCTCAGCTCCTTTTCCAACCACTGAAGCCCTTCATCAATATAGGTTGGAACTTTTAGCTTTTTAGGATCAACATCATACAAAAGATCCAATGCCATCTTCGCCTTTTCACCATCTAAGGCTTTATATAGAGCAGCCGCACATTCTTCCAAAGAAACCTTCATCGTCGCTTCGTGCATCTTTTTGACCATCCCAGTTGAGCTAGTCAAGTCTCGAAATAGTTGAATGTTACTGAGTGCTATTGCATCCTCAAACGTGTATGGAATCGCTTCCTCTTCTTTACCATCTGTATGATATTTGATCATGAAACCATATTGATATGCAGCTCTGACATTACCTTTAACTTTCTTATCATTTGAAAGATCCAGTACGTCATCCAGACTTAAGTCTTTCAGTTCAAACCACTCCCTAAGCGTATCACTGCCATACTTATAATCATTATTTCTTGCAGGCTGAACCTTCTTGCCATCCACGCCCTTCGCATCTGTATCGGTAATCACCAAAGTAGGTAAGGCTAGAGTATCGATTAGTGGTTTCAAACGTTGAGCGTGCGCACCACCAACCTCTAGTATTGATAAATAGCTACTTCGTAGCTCAGGATAATTATAATTAATGAAATGCGGTAGTAGCATTCGCTCTGCTGCACCTTCAACCAGAATGATGCCATTTGCAAAGAAAAGATCGCAGTGGGTAGTCTTGAGGTAACGCGAAACAAACTTCTGAGTGTTAAGAATCTGTTCGTCTTCAGTTGCCTTTTTCTTACCACTTCCAAAAACTGAAGATAAATCGACGACCTCAGCCTCAGGCACATCAGAGATACTAACTGCGGCTTTGCGTTTGAAATAGCGTAGTTTCTCGAATCCAGCTTCATGAGCTATGTAGCTTGAATGGGTACTAAGAACCATCTGCGTAGTAAATTGTTCATCGATATCTTTCCTAAGAACTTCATAGGCTTTGCGTATAAATACTTGTTGAACCTGAGCGTGCAGGTGAGCTTCAGGTTCCTCAACCAATACCAAATGGATTGGTTCTATTGCAACATCATTTGCAGTTCTTCTTTTTTGAGCTTTTCCTATTCGTTGCCACCGATCTCTGAACGTAATCAACTTGAACACAATATGAATAAGGTTTTTGTATCCTAGTCCGTTATATTGCTCTGGTAAGGAGAACGTGTGATTATTAAAACCTTGCTTTTGAATATCAAATATTACGGCAGCATCATGCTCCAACCCTTTAATCGGATTAACGCGACTCGATAGTTTAACATCAGGATCATTGAATCCTGGGTAACCAAGAGCTTGTATTTCGCCCAATGCTCCCTTAAACGACTTGTCTAATTTCTTATCAAACTCTTCCTGAGCTTCCTCAATTGCTTTCAGTGCAGGAAGATCTTCGTCATCAGGTAAATCAGTAGGGTTTAGATGGCGAATGTAGTATTCCTGCAACTGGCTAGACAGGGTAATGCCTGTATTCACTTGCTCACTATTAGGATCTGTGAATCCGCGCTGTGCTTCTATAGTGTCAACTTTAAACAAACCGTTAAAAGGATCGTTCTCTAGTGGAGTGGCTTCCTTTGGCAAATCTTGAGTAGTAGATATTTTTTTAGGGTCTAAGATGTAAGCTCTGATAACAAAGGAATCAGACAATTTTCTATTGAGATAATCTTTCAAGTCCCGAGGCCAAAAAGATAGCTTTGTCTCGTCGGTTCGCAATTCATCTATAGCTCTGAAATCTTGTAAAAAGTTCTCTCTAAGCTTTTCAATATCTTTGGGTTCATATGTTAGTCTGATCCCCAGAGGTTCGCCCTTCCATTTAAGCGTTGGAATTAAATGTGCCACTCTGTGGACATCTTCAACACCAGCATCAAGCCAAACGTCAAGTGAAGGGCAGTACGGAATCCAATCGCTTATATCTTGCCCGTTTAACTCTTTTGGGTCGGTACTAAGCCAAGATTCTGCGTATTGATTTAAAGCCGACCAGTTACTTAAGGTAAAGTCAGTAACTGTAATCTTCCGTGACTTGTCGAGAAAGCATATAAGAGCATCTGTAGCTGAAGTTTTGCCGCTATTGTTTGCACCGACTAGCAGAGTTTCATTATCTGACAGGTTAACCCTACAGTTCTTTAGTTTTCGAAAGTTTTGGATTTGTACAAAATTAATCTTCATGCTTTAGCCTAGCCTTGGTAGCCATCAATTGAACTAGAGAATAATATGAAACCGATCATAATAGTTTGATAGTTCACTCAATCAAGTAAAAAAAGCTTGAAAATTAACTAATTGGCAAGCTTTCAGGTTTGAACTATTCACATTAGTTTTTTCTCGTAAAACTCTGACAGAATAAAAAATATTAACTTGTCTCGCTGACGCGTAATGGGGCAGATCCTAGCTATGTAGCACTTTGATAAAAAAAGTGCCACATATAAAACTTCCGCTCTATGAAGCCTATGGACATTTCCGTGTTACGATTTATGGTGAATGTCGGACTTTCGTATCCGCCCCACGAACCCACGGGGCGACTTGTCAGTGTTTGAAGTTCCAAGGT
>NZ_JBGONH010000070.1:0-20464 GCF_041439075.1 Vibrio sp. FF145 | reverse complement strand
GGGGATTATCTGCTAACTGCAAGATCGTTCAAGTCTTCTTAAACGATCGGCATTATACCGATTCGGTAGGGCTTTTTATTGGTCGCAATTTAAGATACTAGGGGTTTAGTCACAGTAAAAAACTTGCTGAACCACCATTCGACGAACCATTACACGGGCTGCTTTTGAATGCGTGATTTACGCGCACTGAATGCAAACAACAAAATTACGGCCAAAACGAATGGTAATACGTAGAGATTAAGGTTCTGCCACCCTGCTGTTGACTCCAACCAACCAGACAGTAGCGCCGTGACAGTCACACAACCAAACACAACAAATTCATTGAACGCTTGTGCCTTAGCTTTGTTTTGAGCTTGATACGACTGGCTGAATAAACCTGTTGCAGCGATGAACATAAAGTTCCAACCCACACCAAGCACGACCAAAGCCGCCCTGAAGTGCCAAATTGATACGCCATGGATATTGATGGCAATACTCACCACAAATAACACGCCACCTGCAAGGATCATCATTCTTGAACCGAACTTCTCGATGAGGGAACCCGTAAAGAATGCAGGCACAAACATACCCAATACGTGCCACTCAATCACACCAGCAGCTTTAGTAAAATCGAATCCGCAACCAATCATCGCCAATGGCGTTGCAGTCATCAAAATGTTCATTACTGCGTAAGCAACCATGGCCGCAAACACAGCGCCAATAAAGTTCGGCGCTTTAACGATCACACTTAAAGGGTCGGCTTTGGGAGCCTGTCTATTAAAAGAGACCTTAGGAAACTGAATGGTTTGTAACAAGGCTAAAGCTAAGATGTTTAGGCCGATCAGCGAAGCAAAAGCACCGATGTACAAGCCATCTGCTGACCATTGTTGAGACATGATCGCTAAGTTAGGCCCAAGTACCGCCGCCAATACTCCACCAGCCATTGATATTGAAATCGCACGGTGGCGTGCATTTTCGTCACACACTTCGATAGCCGCGAAACGATAAAGCGTACCAAAACCAATACCTATCCCAAGCAAAAATGTGGCGAAACAAAACAGATAGAAATGTTGCTGAGATAAAGCGTAAGTTGCAAGGCTCGCCCCTGTAATGCCAACCACATTACCGATACTGAACCCTCGTTTTCGTCCTAATTTTCCTGAAATTAAAGATGCAGGAATAGTGGCTGCCATTAAGCCTAAAAACTGCAACGCTACAGGCAAAGTAATCATGCTGACACTGGGTGCAATCTGTTTGCCTATCAAGCCAATCACTGAGATCAGTAATATGTTGCCCGTCATCAACAAAGCCTGACACAGTGAGAGCAGCCAAACATTTCTATTCATCTTCGTTCCTAAATATGAGCACAGTTGGTCAATAGAACAAAAAATCAACAAAGTCGCAACTCTTTGTTACTTTTAATGACCTCACCAAAGCACTCAATTAAAGAGCCACGAGTCTCGACTTCGAAGTGTATTCCGCCAAAGGTGCTTTGATCTTCGTTGCTTTACGCTCTAGAGTTGAAATTATCATCACTTAAGATAATAATAATTTTTTGTTATTCAAAAGCTTTGTTGTTTATAGGATTTGTTATTTAGAGGCTCTGTTACTTGTAAGCCTTTTATCCATAGCCGTTAGCATTTAAAGGTGAGTATGATTAATCCACTTTGGCTCAATACATTTAAGACTCTGGTTGAAGTTGGTCATTTCACCCAAACTGCAGAAAAGCTGTATATGACACAGCCTGGCGTTAGCCAACACATCAAAAAGCTTGAGCAAGCTTGTAACTGTGACTTGTTATCGAGAGAAAATAAGAGTTTCGAACTGACCGAACAAGGTCGGATTATGTATCGCTACGCTCTTAAACTGGAAAAAGACCAAGAAGATTTATTCGAATCTCTGAGTTTCGACAATCCTTATTCTGGGCAATGTCATCTATCCTGTTCGGGTTCACTCTCTTTGCGTCTGTATCCCAAGCTTCTTGAACTGCAGCAGCAACATCAAGACCTGAGCATCAACCTAGAAGCGGCACCGAACAAAAAGATATTGAACGACCTAATCCAAGGCACCACCGATATTGGAATCGTAAGACATTCACCCAATGACAGCTATTATCAGAGCCAAGTTATTGGTAATGAGGCGCTGTGCTTAATCGTCCATCATAGTCTTGCTGACTTAGAGATTACCCCTGAAGCTCTGCACAATATCGGCCTCATAGCCCACCCAGACTCTGCTCATTACCTGTCTTTGTATTTTGACCTATGCGGAGATAAAGATTTAGCGAACATCAACATCAATGAGATCCCGAAGTCTGGCTACATTAATCAACTCCACCAAATTCTATTACCCGTATCAAAAGGGCTTGGGTTCACCGTGTTACCCGCAGGGGCTGTCGAAAACTTTCCAGACAAAGAGAAGTTGCATGTTGTGCCACCTAAAGTGAAGGTTGAAGAAACACTGTATTTGGTTCAGAAAAGAAATCGAAAACTGCCGCACAGATACAACACCCTTATCGATCTAATCAAACAACACGTCAGTAATTAATCCGAGACACAGAAAGAAGTAAAGCCTTTAGCTAGTTCGTTATTTCGCAGCAAGAGCTAAAGGCTTTAATGTTGGAGTGATGTTCAAAAGACAGCTACTCAGAAGCACTCAGAACCTCTTTGGCTCGTTCAAAGTCGTAATTATCTAACGCACTTTGGACATCTTTAAGAACTGCTGAATGTGGATACTGTGCCAGTAATTCAGTCACGTATTGGGTCGCATCGTTATCATAAGCATCCAACAGCGAATACAACTTAGCACGCTGCTCTTGAGTGATATTAGGCGAATTCGATGCATCAGCGCTTCTCACCTCAGTTTCTTGAGTACATGCCGTTTCAACACCTTCAGCACCCAACGTATCAAAGCTGCTCTCAACCGCTTTAATCAATTCGATTAACCCAAGCTCAGCTTGTTTAAGATCCTGCTCATCACACGCCTTGTTGTGAGCTTTGTTTTCAAGACCACCGAGTTGTTCAGCCAATTGCAACCCGCCAATAGAAGCCGCCATGCTTTTTAACGTATGTAGGTTCCGCTCTAACGTCACCCATTCATCTTGCACTAGGTTGTCGAAGGTATCCGACATAATGTCAGGCGCCCCTTGGCAGAATCTACCAAGCATCTTCTCTTGCAGCTTCACATCATGATGAGTCAGCTGACCGAACCTTGGCAATGAGAAAACAGGGAGAACCATCAGAGTATCAGAGCTTAATGTCGGACTATTAGAGCTGCTATTTTGCATCCTAACTAAAGGCGACTCTGATGACGCTTTACCCTCAACCAAAACCTCTGGCACGATGTATTTCGTAATCAAAGAGGTGGCTTTATCGATGATAATGGGCTTATCCAAGAAGTCCGTGACTCCAGCCTCTCGCGCTCGCTGTTTCGCATCAGCAAACACATTGGCCGACATCGCAATAATTGGTACATCTTTATCAAACTCACGAATCAAACGTGTAGCCTCGAAACCATCCATAATCGGCATTTGCAGATCCATAAAGATCATCTCATATTCATTGTTTTGAGCTAATTCCAATGCCTCTTTTCCATTCTCTGCCAAGTCGGCATTCAAATTAGATCGGGTGAAGAATGCCAAAGCTAAATCTTGATTTAACTCATTATCTTCAACGAGCAATACCCTTTGACCTTTGAACTCTATCTGGTAATCCAGTTGCAGCTCTTGGGCTTTAAACTCTGCCAATTCTTCAACGCTTGATCTTGGCAATGTTAGAACAAACGAAAACTCACTGCCTTGCCCGAAAACACTCCCAACACTAATTTGGCCACCCATTGCACGAACCAATTTCTGACTAATATTGAGTCCTAACCCTGTACCGCCAAACCGACGTGTTGTAGTGGTATCCGCTTGGCTAAAGGCTTCAAACAGCTTGTGACGGTTCTCATCCGAGATGCCTATCCCGGTATCCATCACACTCACTTTCATGGTTAGGCTGCTATCGTTCGAGTCAAGATGCTCCACCGTTAACGCTACGCTGCCTTTTTCCGTAAACTTAATCGCGTTGCCCACAAGGTTGAGTATGACTTGGAACAACCTCAAGGGATCGCCTTGTAATGGCGTGTCTAATTCTGGGTCGATGACCATCGACAAATTGAGTTGTTTCTCAGCCGCTTTCGACTCCATCAACTCAATCACATCTTTAAAGGTCGTTGCGGGATCAAATGGGATGCTATCAATGGCAAGCTGTCCCGCCTCTATCTTAGAGAAGTCGAGGATGTCATTAATGATGCTTAACAGTGAATGCCCCGAACGGTGCACTTTCTCAATATAGTTTCGAGCAACAGGATTAGATATTTCGCCAATCGCCAGATAAGACAAACCAATTATTGCGTTCATTGGCGTTCTAATTTCGTGACTCATATTGGCTAAGAATTCCGATTTAGCTTGGCTAGCCAGATCGGCTCTCTGTTTCTCTTCTTCAAGTTGTTCGTTTAGGCGTTTCATTTCTGAAATATCGAATGCCCAAAATAGTGTTGCTATCTCGCCATCTAGCTCAAACAAATAATAGCTGACGAGCGCGACGAAACGGGTTCCGTCAGACTTTCTTAGCACCAACTCTCTGTTTACCACCTTTCCATTGAGATTAAGCTCCTTATGTACATCGTCCCGAACGGCTAAGGAATCATGAATAGCAGCCGCATCGATAGAATCAAGATCCAGATCTTCAACCCCAAACAGGCGTTTCGCAGTATCGTTGGCATAGCGAACCTTCTCTTCTAACACAACACTAGCGGCGATTGGAGAGCTATTTAGCATGTTGTAGAGTTGGTTCTGCGCCTTTTCTAGAGCTTCGGTCGCTTCCTTAGCAATAATGATCTGCTTAGTTAATTTACGATTCCAAAAAATAATAAGAAGAAGGATCACCAGAGAAAAAACCGAAATGGTGTAAACCAATTGATAGTCAACTCTTTCTATCGCTTTAGGCGCCGCCCATTTTGCTGAGATCTTTTGACGTTCTTCAGCAGAAATGCTCTCAATTGCCTTATTCACAATGGAATAGAGCAAAGGTTCAGACTTAATGACGTGTAAAGTTGGAGAACGGAAAAAATCAAGTCGTCCGATAATTCCGACCTCACGATGACCATATGAATCAATGAGATAGTTTAGGACTTCGACAGTATCGATCATGCCATCTAGGGTTTCATCATCCAGTCGGTTAAGCCCATCTTCAGTGGATTCGACTTTCACCCATTCAATATTCGGATATTTCTCGACAATCGCGTCGGTATTTGCTGCGTTCTTCAAGATACCGATTTTCCATCCTTCAGCTTCCTCAAGCACCAAGCTACTAATGTCTCGTCTCGATCCAATAGCTAAACGGCTTGAAAACAGGCTCTTGACAGCTTTGACGTTGTCTCCTAACGAACGGTTCTCTTGAGCTGCGGAGACCAGTTCTACTTCATGATGATCAACCAAGCTACGGGTCTCTGACCAACTTGCAACGTCTACATGGTTGATACTTAACCCTGTTTTCTGCTCAATGAGCGTTAGATAATCGTCAATTATACCGATGTATTCACCGGTATTAGATACCGCCTCATAAGGCAATGAGTTCGGATCGATACCTATCCGAACATCCGGATTATCTTTGATCCACGCCCTCTCTTTTTGGCTTAGATTTAAGATCTCTCCAGTCAAGTTACTCGCTTGATAAACATCCGCAATATAGCGTTTCGCCGCATCTCCAAATGAACTAAATTGTTCGACCGATGGAAAATAAACATGGTTCCGCTCTAACGACTGAACATCAAAGTAGAAAGTCATCGAGCCAGAATTGATGCTCCCTCCTTTGGTTCGATAATTTGCCACCTTGGTGACAGACGAAAAATGAGAGGTGTTTTTCGTCTCTCCATATTCATCAACTAGGTTGCCAATGTACCAAGATTTAATTGGGCGATTGTTATTATCCGCTTGCGCGGTGATTACCTGAAATGAACTGTCCGTATCGAAAATTTCAAAAACTTCGGTTAACTCTTCAAAGCGGTCATTGACGATAAAATAGGCGGATATTTGAGCTATGATATTCGCCTTTTTAAGCACTTGGCTCAAATCATTCTGAACCTGCATCTCGATAATTTGGCTTAAACCGTCATCGGCCTGTTTAAGTTTTCTAATCGCGGCATTGAAACTGTCTCTGATTTCCTCACTCTTAAAGTCAACATAGATCGGATACTCAACTTTATACTCGTCATGTAGCGTTAGCTCTGCCATTTCAATAAAACGAGTATTGGTGATAAACCACTCCAGAACCCTTCGTTCAACCATTAACAAGTCAACATTTTGAGCCCTCAACTGTGAAAATGCTGATTCAAGACCTTCGTAATCTTCGACACGACCAATGTCTAACATACCCTTCAGTACTTCAACAGAATTTTTAATTGGTGAGGTCTCGTCGAACAATAACGCACCTAGAGATAAGTCGTTTTGGGATTGAAGTTTGAGCTTGCGGCGAGTCAATGAAACAGGAACAAACTCAACATTAAGAACGTTATCACTTAGGAAATGCGCATTAGGATCATCAAACTGAACGCCAGAAACAAAGGCAATAGAATTATTGTTATCGATGGCCTTTTTAGCGGCACTAGGAGGAAGAGTGACAACGTCACCCAGCTTATACCCCATATCATTAAGAGCACGTTGAATAATGTCGTGTTCTAGCCCGACCGCGGTGCTGTCTGGATACATATACGGAGGATTACCAAAGCCAAATACGCCTTTTAGTGGAACTCGATAAGGAGAGGTATCTAGCCACTTTGATAAAATCTGGTTCTTATTTGCAACGTCAAAAGTTTCAATTTGTTTGTTGATTAGCGTCAGTAGCTCTGGTTCGTCATTTCGAATCACCATCGACGCTTCTAACTTTTTCCAATGCTCCAAAACATAGTTGACCGCTAGACCATGAACGCCAATCTTTTTCGCAAGATCCATAGTGGTGATAGGTTCACCGACCATGCCTTCAACATCACCAGACCCTAACGCACGCACCGCATCAATAACATTCTCAAAATCGACTCTTTCGATAGAGCTCAACCTCACTCCTGCACGCTCCAAGTCTATGTTTTCATTTACCATCGCAATGCGGCGTTTATTATTTTGATCTAGGTTTCCATCGAGTTTTTTGTCGATAGGGACTATCACAGCCACCTGATAAGGAATATAGGGATCACTTGCAAGAAAACGTCCACCTTCACTTGGGTCGAACTGTTGGAATGGGAACACGTCGCCTCGCCCATCGACTAACGCCGCTTTGGCCTCGACGCGCGAGTTAACTGTGATAAACCGAACATGGACACCAAAACGCTGTTCAAGATCCAATGTCCAATCTTTGATGATCCCAGAAACCAGCCCGTCGTCATCGATGAATGAGTACGGGTAATGGTCGGAAAGCGCAATAAATGTGATGGTCGGTTGGTTTTCCAACCACTGGTTTAACTTAGCATCGGTCACTTCAGCCGCGTTTACACTGCGAATGACTAGTGACCACACCAATAAGCCAATGATAAGAGATAATACAAAACGATTTAGTGACAACATCAAGCCATCACTCATCGCTAAACTTCTCTTTAATCGCAAGAATCTCGGGCAACTTAAGAAAGAACAGATCAACGATAGTTGGATCAAAATGTTTGCCTTTCTGTTCTTCAAACAAGCTCAGTGCCTCATCGACACTCCAAGCCTTCTTATAAGGACGCTCTGCTGTCAGGGCATCAAACACATCAGCCACCGCAGCGATTCTTCCTACCAAAGGAATTTCTTCACCCGCGATCTGGTTTGGGTAACCGCTGCCATCCCATTTCTCATGATGATATTGCGCCACCTGAATCGCCATACGCATCAGTTTGGAATCACTCTGCCTACCAAGAATTTCAACACCGTACTCGACGTGTTTCTGCATGGTATTCCACTCACCGGCATCCAACTTACCAGGCTTTAGCAGCACACTATCGGGAATGCCAATCTTGCCAATATCATGCATTGGTGCTGCATCACGCAACGTCTCGGCATCTTCGTCAGTCATTCCCAAGGCTTTAGCTAGCACTTCACAGTAGTGACTCATACGCTTAACGTGCATGCCTGTTTCATTGTCTTTAAATTCAGCAGCTCTACCCAGTATGTTCAGTGTTTCTAGCTTACCGAGATTGATCTCTTGAGTTTTCTCTTTTACCTGACTAAACAACGCGCGTTGTTGGTCATAAAGTGCGATATGCGTTTTCACACGCTGGAGTGCAATAGCAGGGGTTATCGGTTTGGTTAGGTAATCTACAGCCCCCAAGGAGAGCCCTTTTACTTCGGCTTCAGGTCCAATTTTGGCAGTAACGAAGATAATGGGGATATGCGCGGTGTTGGGCTGTTCTTTGAGCTGTCTGCAAACTTCATAACCGTCAATATCAGGCATCATGATATCGAGGAGAATGAGGTCTGGCTGAGGCACCATCTTGGCTATCTTGATGCCAATGGTACCGTTAATTGCTACTTTGACTTGATAGGTATCTTTAAGTATTGCAGTCAACACATCCAAATTGCTTGGGGTGTCATCTACGACTAACACTATGGGTTTACGACTCATTGATACCTCGTATAAAAATCAAACAGTTATAAATATAGTGTAGAACGATTTTTAGAGGTTAATCAGAAAAAATAGCAATTGTTTATTGAAAATGAAGAGTAGATCTTCGAGTGACATCAAACCAACGTTTGTCGAAGTATGACCAGTCAATATTACGTCGATTAAGTCATTATAATACAAAGGAAATTATACAGATTACTTTTGAATCCAGACCTTTTATTAACAAAATACAAACTGGCAAAGACAAAAAGAGCTCCTCACTCGGGAGCTCTTTTCACTTAAGTCATTAGAGAATCAAATAGCCTAGCGAACCCGCAACCTAACGACCTGAATAATACATACAGATTCGAACACCATCGAACTCACGAATCTCAAATGGGATCTCGTAAATCGACTCCATCACTGACTTTTCAACCACTTCAGAGACCTTGCCCGACTTAACCACTTGGCCCCTCTTCATCGCGACAATGTTATCTGAGTAACAAGAAGCAAAGTTGATGTCGTGAATCACAATAACCACCGCCTTATTAAACTCATGCGCTAGACGACGTAGCGTCTGCATGATTTCTACAGAGTGTTTAATATCTAGGTTGTTTAGTGGCTCATCCAAGAAGACATAGTCGGTATCTTGCGCCACTACCATTGCAATAAACGCCATTTGACGCTGACCGCCACTGAGCTCATCTAAGTATTTGTTTTGAATATCGGTAATACCAAGGTGCTCTAACGCCGTATCGACGACTTTATGATCTTCGTCTTTCAAGCGGCCTTGAGAATGTGGGAAACGCCCAAAACAGACCAACTCACGAATCGTAAATCGCATATTGATGTTGTTTGACTGTCGTAATACCGCAAGGTGCTTAGCAAGCTCTTTGGTATCCCATTCAGCCAGTAACTTATCGCCAATAACGACCTCGCCCGCATCATTTTCGGTTAAGCGACTCGCCATAGAAAGCAGCGTACTTTTACCCGCACCATTTGGGCCAATGATAGAAGTCACTTCTCCTTTCGGGAACATGGCACTGGCATCATCCACCACAAGTGTCTTGCCATACTTCTTACTCAAACCTGTTAATTTAATCACTACTTATTACCTTTACTGAATTCTGGTGCGTAACAACAAGAACATAAAATACAAACCGCCGACCAAGTTAATGATCACGCTCACAGTGGTTTCAAACGCCATTACTTTTTCAATGAACCATTGGCCTGAAACCAATAGAACGACCGCTAACAAACTGCTCGCGATGATAAGCACACGATGTTGATAAGATTTGAATATCTGACGAACTAAGCTCACGGTGATTAAACCAAAGAACAGCACAGGGCCAACCAAAGCAGTCGATACTGCGACCATCACTGACACAATCACTAAGGTAATCTGAGTCAATCGCTTGGTGTTCACGCCCAAGCTTGTCGCGTTATCAACACCAAGCCAAAGCACATCAAGCTTGGGAGCCAACAACCACAGGCCAAGCAAGCTCAAACCCAATGGAATAAGGCTGAGGTAAACCAGTTCACCTTTCACGTTGTTGAAGCTCGCGAACATCACATTTTGCAGCACGGCAAACTCGTTCGGATCAATCAACATCGCAAGGAAATTAGCCAAGCTTGAGAATACGCTGCCGCACACAATACCAATCAACAACAGTGTAAATACGTTGTTTCGCTTGCTCTTGAAGTAAAAATGGAACAGCGCAAACGAGAACAAGATCATCACAGTCACAGACAATGAAAAGTTCGCGATTGCATCAATTACCCAAAAGCTAGTACCACCAAACACAAACAGAAGCACCGTTTGAACCAGCATGTATAAACTGTCAAAACCCAAAATTGAAGGGGTGAGAATTCGATTATTGGTGATGGTTTGAAAAACCAATGACGATGCAGAGATCGCCACCGCCGCCAACACAATCGACAGCAGTTTGGGTAGTCGCAAAGACAAGAAGAATTCGTAGTTATCCCACGTAAGTCCCTGCCCCACAAATACTGCCGCCATACCCAAAGACGCGATAGCCAGAATCGCAATTTTTACTGAATCACGCATTCGACTTGTCTCTCATGATCAGGTAGATAAAAATCAAGCCGCCAAAGACACTGATTACCATTGAGATTGGAATCTCATAAGGGAAGATAACGATTCGAGCTAACAAGTCGCAGGCCAATACCAAGATCACGCCCCAGTAGGCTGTCCAAGGCAGAATTTTCTTCATGTTATCGCCCATCATCAACGACACGATATTCGGCACGATAAGGCCAAGAAATGGGATAACACCAACGATCATCACCACAGAAGAGGCGCAGATAGCAACCAATGCAACACCAATGAAGACGATCTTCTGATAATTGAGGCCAATGTTTTTTGCGAAGCTTTCACCAATACTTGCCGCACTGAACTGACTCGCAAAGTAATAAGCCAACACACATGCAGGAACCGCGAGGTAAAGGATTTCATAGCTGCCTTGCAATACACTCGCAAAGTTCGCCATCGTCCATGCCGACATGGTTTGTACTAAATCGTATTTGTAAGCAATAAAGGTTGTTAGAGAGGAAATAACGTTGCCATACATGATGCCAATCAAAGGTACCAACACCGCATTCTTGAACTTCAAGTGTTGCAGAAAGCGGACCAATAGCATGGTCCCGAAAACCGCAAACGCGAAAATGAAACCTAAATAGCTCCATTGCGCGGCATTGCCCAGCACCAGAATACCGACTATATATCCAAGCATGGCGCAATCAATCGTGCCCATCGTCGAAGGCGCAGCAAACTTATTCTGAACAATCTGTTGCATTATCAAGCCAGCAACACTCAAGCCAGCACCGGCAAGCACAATCGCGAACAGTCGAGGGATCCGACTAACAACATAAATAGAGTTGGCGTGTTGGTTGCCATTGAAAAAATCGCTAAAACTGATCTCAGCGACTCCAATCATTAATGACGCAACGCATAACACAACAAGAAATACAGCAGCTGCAATGGGTTTTAACATAGAAGTAATACTAAAGGTAGGATCGGGGAGACCGTATAAAAAAGTGAAAAAGGGCTTATAAGAACACTCTTATAAGCCCGAGAATCTGATGATTAGTAACTATTGAATCGTACGTTCAATGTCACCCAACATTCTGTGAATCGCTGTTACGCCGCCACCTACCAGATACCAAGCACTTGAATCAAGGTAAACGATGTTGCCTTGCTGCGCTGCTGGTGTTGCCGCAACCAGTGGGTTGTCAAACAGCTGTTGTGCGCGCCCTTCTGACCTACCGATCGCTTTTTCGCGGTCAAGCACGTAAAGCACTTCAGGTTTTGCGTCCGCAATGTATTCGAACGAGATTAGATTGCCGTGATTCCCTTTAATCGGAGCCACTGTCGCACTCTTTGACTCCACAAAGCCAAAATCGTCAAAGATGATTGAGAAGCGACTGCCCTTATTGAACATCGCAATGTTGTTGCCGTTGTTCATTAGCATCATTGCTGACGTTTCGTCAGACGCGACTTTGTCGTTAACCGCCGTGATAGAAGCTTGAGTCTCTTTAATGAGCGCTTCTACTTTAGCTTGCTTACCAAAGAGCTTGCCTAGCGCGCGCCAGTTTTGCTGAGCATCAGCCCAGTATTTGTCACCTTCAATAGAGAACATGACCGTTGGAGCGATTTGTGCCAGCTTGTCGTAAACCTTAAGCATGCGGTTTTCCGCGATAATAATGTCAGGCTTCAACATGTAGATAGCTTCAAAATCAGGTTCACTCAATGAGCCCGTATTTGCCGTCGTATCTTTGTACGAAGCTAGATAGTCAGGCATTAGGCTGTGAGGCGCGCCAACTGGCTGTATACCAATCTGATCAAGCACATCCAAGCTACCAAAGCCAAGTACTACAACGCGCTGTGGTACTTCGGTAAACTGCACCGTGCCCTTTACGTGTTCAATAGTGATTGTTTCCGCTTGAGCGGTCATTATCAATGATGATGCAAGAGCGATAGCAAGCCCACCCAATAACTGACGAACTGAATTGATTGTTTTCTTCATGTGTCTTCCTTTGCCATGGATACAAACCACCACTCATGACAATAAAAGTCACATTACTCATAGATGAGCATGGGGCGTACACAACGGCTAAATAACGATAATTTAAAGTCTGTCATTGCTTTGACAACAAACTTGTAACGCAAGTGAGAACTATTATCAATTATATTTGCGTTAAATTAGCGACACAACAACTTTATTATTCAGAAATGTAAAAGTGAGTATTCATGTTTTGCGTAGTCGGGAGAGATATTAGGAATCAAAAATAGCAAAAAGCGCGAAGAGGAAAATGATCATCAATCTGAAGAAAAAACTGATGGGGAAAAGTGCCCGAAAACCCTGTAATTACAACGCTAAACCTCCTAATTACAACGCTAAACCTCAGAGTCACGAATTGTGATTTACAATGTAAAGACCAAGTATAACAGACGCTTAACTACCACTAAGTTAATACCTCAATTAAAACCACCAATGACAAAGAACACAAAGCGGTGCAAAACCGAGCCTCAGTCAGATACTATGGTCAATCCCCTGTCCTTCGTTCATTTAACTATCAATAAGCGACGGCAAATCATTCAAAAATATTTTTAAATTTAATTAGAAATAGGGTTGTAATTTAAAAAACTAGGCGTATAGTTCGCCACCTGGCTCTAATCTATAGAGCTGTTAATGCTAAAGTAAGTCCAAGTTCCACAAAGACAGTTCTCGATTCCCTCGTTACACCATCTCTGCGTCAGCTTTCACCCAGATAGTCATTCAATAGCTTTTAAATCAGATCCCACTACCGTTCTATTCGTCATTTGCTTTCTTTTTAGCGAATTCAAAATAGATCGACTTATTAAATATAAATGTAATAAACACAAGGCACAGTTATGTCACGCAGAACAACAAGACAAACCCATTGGTACCAACTATCACGCGAAAAAACAGTCAATAAACTAAAAGGTAATAAATGCTCAAGATTAAAATAGACTTACACAAAGAAGAGATTTCATGGGTCACAGAGATTCGACAGCTCAATAGCGATATACTCCACCGCCACATATTGCCCAAGCTACAACATCACAGTTATCTCATCGACTTTGAATTTAATGAACGAGAAAGCATCGGAACTATCGTTTCAGGCAACGGAAACACCCTAGGACATTTCACACTCCTATAGCATTTCCCATCGGCTACAGAAAGAAACACCGTCTAGTTCGACAGATATAAAAAAAGTCAAAGATGTCACCCTCAATTCGCTTTAGCAGAACAAAATAGAGTAGAAGTAAAACAGATCAGAAACCTAGCCCTTTTTGCATTTCACACGCGGCTAACGCTAGCTAGGTTATCGTGCTTCTATTGAAACCAACTTATATCAAACTCTGAATCACCAATGAGTCATTATCATTGCATTCATGGACTAATAAGCTAACGGCATCGACCTTAACTTTTGATCAAGAGTATATAAGTGTTCTGCAGCTTGCATGTGTTGAGGGTAATCGCTGAATTTCTCACGATTCTCCTCATTCATCTTACATGTCTCATCCACCAGCATTAACTTCCAATACAGCTTTGTTGTATGCAGCATCGCCAGTAAAGGTTTGAACACCTCTTTCTCATAAGCTTGAATCAACTCTTCAATCAACTCGTCACGTTCGTCTTCACTTGCGATTGAACCTTCGGTTGCCGACAACACTTTTTGATACTTCAGGTTTTGTTGCAGCTTATCCATCACCGTTTGGTTTTCTTCCGCTAACTCAACAAGCTTCGACTTAATAATGTTCACCCAATTCTCTTGGCTCAGTACTGTGTCATCAACACTGTTAAAGTCTTCTCGTATCTGTCGTTCAACACCTTTTTGAGCTTTCTTTAAAACCGCACGCACCTTTTGAAAAGGCAGCTGATATTCCTTACTTAGATCGATAATCAGTTTATGAAAACCACCATTTGGAAGGTGTAAGTTTTCCTTAAACGTCGCCATTGCAGCTTCTTGCTGATCGGTAAGGTGAGTCATTCTGTTTCCTATTCTTTATCACTTATGGTGCTGAGCCCGCGATCATACCACTATATAACCTCGTTTTTTCGGTAACTTGATAGGTTATATCTAGGTGCGTACTTAAATTCTCTCAATACGTTATCTTTTGGTTACTTATTAATCCATATGGCGTTAAATGGTAAAACTGATCATCGATTAAAATCCATACTACACCTGTTCCAACAAAACAGACTTCTAACTTATACAGGTACTTAAATGAAAAAGATTGCACTTAAGATTGAGACTGCGCAAGTCGGATGCTCACCAAGCTCGCGACCATGATGGCTAAATAGAAACTGCCGATAATGGACTCCATGAACACAAAGAATTGAGCAATAGGCAAAGCCGGTGATATGTCGCCATAGCCAACCGTGGTCAAGGTGATAAAGCTAAAGTACATCGCATTGAACAAGTTGGTCAGCCAGATTTGCTCTTCTAACCCGTTAAATGCATTAGGGAAGATTTCTAAAATCAACAAGTAGATAGTCGACCAAGCGAACCCTAACAACAAGTAAATACAGATAGAACCAATAATGTGATTGGGCGTCACCGTCTTTGCTTTCATTACCTGTTTGAGAGCGGAATAAATATGTGAGAACAGAAACACCGCCAATGCCGTTAACGTCACTATCGAAAGGTTATAGTCCTCCAAAAACGAGAATACCCCCGACACCGTAGCGGTTATCAATAGCAGACCATACCAAGAGCGATACAAGGCTCGCTCTTTATGTATTCCCACTATCGAAACAGCCAAAGTAATAATGATCAAAAACAGAATGGTCTTTTGACCTTGCGGATAAAACTGCTGCATCACCGCGCAACCAAAAAACAACACCAACAGTGCATAGAATAAGAAGTAGAAGTTGTCGTCTTTAGAGACTGGCTTCATCTATTTTTCCTCTGCCTCTGCTGGTTTTTTCTCAGTTTCTTCTTGGTTTTTCTCTTCAAGTCCAAGCCACGCCATCATCAGCTCATAACTTAAACTCAGTATCACAGCACCGACAAACAGACCAACGATGCCTGACATCGCCATTCCGCCCAACGCACCAAGCAAAATAACCAACATTGGAATGTGAGAACCACGGCTCAGCAGCACTGGCTTCAAGATAGCGTCACTGCCGCTCACTAAAATACACCACACTAAGAACAAGCTCGCCGCCAGTGTCGATTCAACACTGAACATGTAAATAATTGCAGGCAATAAAGCAAGAATCGGCGGAAGTTGAATAATTGCAATGAGCAGAACAGCTAATGCCCAAAACGCAGCCGCAGGAACGCCTGCAATCACCAAACCGATTGCCGACATCATGGATTGAATCACAGCCACACCAATCACACCTTGAACAACACTTCGCACGGTCGATTTAGAAAGCTCTACCAATTCTTCACCTTTACCGCCCGTTAAACGCGCCACTAAGTGAGTCACACCAGTTTTGCATTTATCGGCATTACTCATGAATGCACCAGCAATGATGGTAGAGATAATGAACTGAATGAAGCCACCACCTAACGAGCCAAGAACAGAAGCGGCTTTCGTCGCGAACTGTTTAACTTCGTCTGCATACTTTATGAAAGTGCCTTCAATATTGTTCGAGGCGGCAACCAAAGTTGAATAAACCTTTTCCCCTATTAATGGAATATCTTGTAAAGACTCTTTCGGTTTAGGCAATGACAATGTGCCATCTTGAAGGCCTGTCATCAGGTCAGTCGCGCTGGTGTAGATACCAGAAGAAAGCGCCGCCAAAGGAATAAATAGAAGAATCACACCAATAAAGCTCAGCAATGCACTGGCTTTTCCTTTCGACATTCCCGTCTTATTTGAAATCGCGACAGCAACTGGATAGAGCGCAGTCGCAATGATCGCCCCCCAAATAACCAATAGAATGAATGGGCGTAAAATCGCAAAACACCAGTAGACGAGCATAGCAATCGCTGCAATTTTGATGGCAGCGTCTATCGCCTGTTTTGAAAAATCGTCG
This sequence comes from Vibrio sp. FF145, assembly GCF_041439075.1. Taxonomy (NCBI): domain Bacteria; kingdom Pseudomonadati; phylum Pseudomonadota; class Gammaproteobacteria; order Vibrionales; family Vibrionaceae; genus Vibrio; species Vibrio sp. FF145. The sequence goes on along the minus strand of NZ_JBGONH010000070.1, from coordinate 3,840 downwards.
GTTAACTTCATGAGACGTCCTTGTTAGACAAAATTAATGCTGATTTTGTAGAAACTTCCAATTCCGAGTTTCTAGGAATAAAGAGGCCAAAATCATATATATGCCAATTAGCAATAATTGGAATATGCGAATAAAAGTGTTGCTATCGATATCGCCGGAGCTCATCAATGTGCTACCGACAAGTACTAGCAAGGTACTAAATGCAGTGGCGAAAATCGGTGCTTTTTCGGGAACCGTGTAGATTTTCTTAGCAATCACAATAGCGACCAAGCCTATGAATAAAGAGTAGAAGATAATATTCGGAACAATCGAAAGGATTGAAAAAGCAGCTATCGCTAGCAAGCCACCAATGCCATTACTGATCACCAGAAATGCACTTAATTTGACTGATTTTTCTGAAGTGATCATTAACGATAACAACGCAATAAACATCATGGTTAACAATGCTTCAGATATCTGAAAAATAAAGAAAAAGCACACAACGGGATAAGAGATAATCATCGCACGGAAAGCCGCATACCAGCGCTCTGTCTTATTGAAAGGTACCGACGCAAAGCCAGAGAACTCCGACTTAGGTTCAGGGAAGAAGACATGAACCAGCGCAAAAATAGTCACCGACACTACACCAGAAGTCGCTAAACCTGATGCCAACAAAACAGAGACTCCGGGGTTATCAATCGCCATAAAAGGCAGCATCAAAACAGCAATCAACAGTATGGTGGCGAAAAGGTTCCATTTAGGGTCGACAAACAAGTAGTAACCCCACAGCATCATTAACCCCACCAAAATCAGCAATGGAATTGGGTAATGGGTAATTCCTCGCGACAGCAATAAACCTAACCCCATCGTCACCACAACGGCCAAGAGCAATTCGTAGACCGTTTCCTTATGGAGGTTTGATTTATCAATTAAGAACTTAGCAGTGAACACTGGCGCCACAAACGCAAGTGGCCAGTTTATCCACGCCGCCAAGAAAACAGCCAACGTGACCCCTACGGTAAACCGCAGGATCCGTTGCTGTGTTTGTTGGTCAGGAATCGGCTTATCGGACATAAGACAATACGCTAATCAGACGAATCCATACTTTGCCTATCGCGTTGAACACAAAGTTGTCGCCGCTATAAACAATCACATCCGCTTGGCCGCCCACTCGAAGCATGCCTTGCATCTCATCTCGTTCAAATTCGATAGTGATAGGAAGCATCTGTGTTTGACGCAACCAACCCGTTTGTTGGCTAGCTTGAGCAAGCTTACCTGCTTGATCATTTTGTCCCCAATCAACACCCCAATCGATGCTACTCACTCGCCCTTTCACGATTTGTCCTGGAGCGAAATCCAATGCCACTTCCACTTCATCACCGACGGTTACGTTACCAAGGCTATTTTCACGATAATAAGCTTCAATCCAGATATCTTCCGTCGAAACAAAAGTCATGATCGGTTGACCTGCTGATGCGTAAAAACCCTCAGAAAGGCTAAAGTTAGAAACGCCACCTTGTGTCGGTGCTGTAATCACGGTGCGCTCTAGGTTCAACTGTGCCTGTTCAAGTGCTAACAACGCCGCTTTCACTTGGCTGTTTTCCTGACCTTCTTTACCCATTTGTTTCTTAGCACGGTCAAGGTCAGCTCCTGCATTGACAACCGCCGCTCGAGACGTTGCAAATGATATGCACGTCTAATAATGCAACAATATATACAGGATTGTATTCCAATGACCTCTAGTCACTACCAAGTCCCGGTAATTCAAACGAACTACGCTAAAATTCTGGTTCAGGTATTTTCTGACTATGGCCTTGATTTACATCTGTTGCTTAAAGATTCCGGTTTACCACCCGACCTTATCGAATCAGAAAGTGATTTTGTGCCATCGGAATCCATTAAGCGTTTGATTTATCTTACATCTGCACAACTCGGCGTATCTCGGTTCACCGATATTCTTGGACTCGCATTTCGACGTCGAATCATCCCAAATGTCTTGCATCAATTTACCGAATTCGAAACCATTGGTGATGCACTAAAACAGATCAATTCAATCTTTGCCTACGACTCCCCAGGGAGCAAGGTCGAGTTTATTCAAGAACACGGTCAGAGCTGGTTTTGTCGAACCGCCCCGGAAGACAATTCCCCTATGTTTCAATGGGGAGAAGCTTTTGCGATTACATATATCATTGAATTAATAACCATTTTATCCCAATCGCCATGGTTACCTAATAAGGTGCGTCTACAAGGACATGACATCGATGTCGTCAAAACACTGGTGCCAAGTAGCTGCCAACTGTTTGTTGATCAGTCGTCGACGGCTGTACTTATTCCTGAAGAAATCTTACAACTCCCAATTAGCCTAACCTCTAAAGAACTCAGTGCTAAACCGACACTTATTGAGTGGCATACCAGCTTTACCGATAGCGTTTATGAGCTTCTAAAGCCGTACATGAAAGAACAAGATCTCTCTCTCGAAGAAGCCGCTGAGTTACTCAACTTTTCGGTGCGAACGTTCCAACGCAAACTCAAGAACGAAAACACCACTTATCGAAAAATCAAAGAGAACCTGATGTTTTCGGTAGCTTGCGAACTGATGGAAGAGGGCCATACGCTGACCTACATCTCTAGCCAACTCGGCTACACCAACATCTCTCATTTTTCTCGTGCGTTTAAGCGTGTGTCTGGTCTTACGCCGAAGATCTACCAACGTTCAATTTTGGACTAAATGTAGTTTTGGACTAAGTACAATCTGGCCTCCCTCTCAGTTCCATTTGTAAGAGTGTCGCTAGATCTATCGCGCCCCAAAGCTCCTCTACGTCTTGTACCCTAAAATAAATAATCATACTTACTCCTCTTTAAGTCGAAGTACCATCTTGGATCAATCTCGACAGAGATACTTACCATAATGCGCCACACCCACTTTAAGAGCTGTTTCGCATATAAAATAATAAGCGTTTGAAAGTTATAAGTTTATCTCCTAAGTTTTTTATACCCCTTACTCAGGAAGATGTAGATGAGCAATATAGAAAAAGTATATGGATTTAATACGCCCCAACGGCTCTTTGTCGGTTACACACTCGCCGTACTCGTTGATTTAACCGTTCTCAATTTTTTTGATGAATATTGGGATTTCGTCAATATCGAGTCTTTCACCATCTCATTTGCTGCTGCGATTTTGCTACAGCTGTTGCTCAAGTTATCCATCGGCTTAGAACATAAGCTCGCGGATTACTTCAAGTCGAAACCCGGCACTGCCCCTAAGATCTACAGAGGCCTGTCGAGCTATGTGATTCTCGTCGGTTCAAAATTCGTGATGCTAGAAGCCATCAACATTCTATTTGGTGACAAAGTGGATTTCACGGGGCCTTGGAACGGTGTCGTCGCCTTCTTTGCAGTGGTATTTACCATTCTGGTTGCCGAAGTGATTGTTTCTAAAATCTACTTTGCATTGGATGACACGCAGAAAACCGAAAAAGCCTAAGCGCTCTATCGATTTTCAAGTGAACTGCAAACAATAAGTGGGCTACTCGGGAAGCCGATAACGTTGCATCACTAAAAAGCAAAACGCTTTCCGAAGGATCGGTTAAAAGCGTTTTGCGCTTTTTTGAGGGAGTGTTGACGGAGATGAGCTTAGAATGACGAGGTTATTTCTCCCTCGCCAGGATTAAGACCACTTTTAGCTCGCTCCAAATTTAACCGCGAAAGATCTGCGTACCAAGAACGATCTCACGTGATCATAAATCAGATTAAACACAAACGCGTAAATGGTAATAAAAATGGTCACGCCGATATCCATTAAAAATGGTTCATCGCGGCTTTCCGGGGAAAGCCGCTTTTATCTTCAAGAAGAAGTAGTCT